>DQVB01000426.1 GCA_015661985.1 Planctomycetota bacterium
GCGGACCGCCCTCAACGGGCCAGCTGTCGGCCAGCGCCGCTGCCATGGCGCCGGCCGCCCGACGCGCCCAGTAGACTTGCCACCACCCGAAGCCACCCCAGACGACCAACGCCACCACCGCGATCAGCTTGAGGGTTCGCATGGCAAAGCCCCTCCTCCCGCATCCTCAACCACCGGCCCATCCACACCTCGACCCCATGAAGACTTGCCCCGCCGCCCCGGATGTATCCTCAAGGTGAGCACGCGACGTATGCGGGTTTATAGCAAAACCGGTAAGGGTACACCACGGTTCCAGGGCATTCCCGGCCGTCTCGCCCCGGACCGTAGCCCGACTCTCCCGAACCAGGCCGTGCTGCGGTACATGCGTTGGCGTGCCCGGCAGCGCTGGGGCTGGAAGCCAAACACGCTCGGCTCGGAGGGCCAGACTACAAAGAGGACCCGCCACCGCAGCAGGCCGAAGGCCATCTCAGTCGGCGGCTTTTTTCGGGCGCTGGGGGGCGGGTTTGCGGTCGTCCAGCATGTGGCGGATGGCCAGCCACGGGTGTCGGAGCAGCATGCGCGGCCCGGCGAAGCGCATCACCTCGCGGATCCGCTCTCGCATCTGCCGTCGGTAACAGTGGATCGGGCAGCTGGCACAGGTGGGCTTGTCGGCCCCGAAGACGCAGCGGTCCACGCGCTCCATGGCGTAGCGATGCAGCGACCGGCAATCAGCGCACAGCGCGCCGTCCGGCCGGTGGTGCGCCCGGCAGTAAATGCGGATCATGGCCGCCACGGTCTTCTTCTCCCGCGACAACCGCGGCGCGTCGCTGTTGCGCTTGCCCATGGCAGATGCCGAGTTGTTGTGATCCGTCGGATTGGAAAACCAACAGGGCCTCCAGCCCGACCGCCGGGTGCGCGACGCCCCAGGCCGATCCGGCCCCCGTGGCCTTGGCTACTGTTTTGTGGGCCTGGTGCGTTGTCACAGGGGAAAGTTCGGGTTGCGTCCATTGTGGCACGACACTCCGTGCCGTGAAAAACGGCGACACGGAGCGTCGCTCCACCATCCCGGTAACCGAAGGTTTCGTGTTGACAAAGCACCAGCGGCCAAGTGCCACCAGCCGCTGCGCACCGGGCGACTCGGGCGATTACCCTTCCTCACCCCTTTCTCCGCCCGCCGGCTCACCGCCGCCTGCGGCCACCTCCGCTTCAGTCGCCGGCCGCAACTTGGGGAAAGTGCTCAACAGGAAGTACAGCAGCGGAAACGCGCCGAGCACGATGATGATCAGGTCAGGAACGATGCGCCAATTGCCCAGCATTTGAATGTCATCCCGCATGTAGAACGCCGCGCTGCGGGCATGCCATAACCCGTCCTGGTAGCTGGACCACAGTTGCATCACCCCGATGGGCAAGAGCCCCGTGGAGAACATCAGCGCCAGGCCGCCGTTCAGGCCCCAGAAGCTGAGCATGAGGATGCGATCGTTCCAGTGCCTGTCCTCCACCAAGCCTCGCCAGGAGAAAAGGATCAAGGCGATGGCCAGCATGCCGTAGACGCCGAACAGCGCCGTATGGGCGTGGTTGGACGTCAGGTAGGTCGCATGTTCGTAGTAATTGATCACCGGCAGGTTGATCATGAACCCGAACATGGCCGCGCCGATGAAGTTCCAGACGCTAGAGGCCGTCAGGAAGTAGAGTGGCCAGCGGTACGGGAACTGCCGCCCTTCAGCGCGAATGGAACGGTATTCCATCCACGCTCGCACGACCAGCAGAATCAGCGGGACCGGCTCCAGTGAACTGAACACACCGCCCAAAGCGATCCAGAAGCTGGGCCCGCCATACCAGAAGTAATGGTGCGCCGTCCCCGGAATGCCGCTGAGGAAGACCAAGATGGCCGTCAGATAAGCCACCCGCAAAGCGGACCGCGCACTGACCAAACCCAGCGTGACCAGAAAGAGCGAGATCACCGCCACGCCGAAGAACTCGAAGATGCTCTCCACCCAGATGTGCACGACGAACCACCGCCAGTAGTCGGCCACGGTCAGGTGGGTGCCCCGGCTGTAGAAAAGCCCGAAACCGAAGAACAACACCACGAATACGGCGCTGAACAGGTAGAACCAGGTCAACGCCCGCCGATCGCTCTCCTCCTCCGATTCTCCCGCTCGGCGGCGGAGCACGGGGACCATGGCCCGATAGACGACCACCAGCCAGTAAAGCAGACCGCCAAACAGGAGGATCTGCCACAGGCGACCCAACTCGAGGTACTCCCAGCCCTGGTGGCCCAGCCAGAACCACAGCTTCCCGAGCAGCCCCTTGATGCCCAGCACCTCACCCAGCAGGCTACCCACGGCCACCGCAACGATGGCCGCAAAGAGGATATTCACCAAAAGCCGTTGCCGGGGGGGTTCGCGCCGCGCGACCAGCGGTGCCAAATAAACGGCCGTGGCCACCCAGGAGGTGGCGATCCACAGAATGGCCAGCTGCAAGTGCCATGTCTTGGCCCAACTGTAGGAATAGATCTTTCCGATGAAGGGCAGCCAGAAACTGCCCGGGTGCACCGTGTAATGGGCCAACAGGCCTCCATTGAAGATCTGCACGATGAACAACAGGCCCGCCACCAGGAAAAACTTGGCCGCCGCCCGCTGGCTGGGCGTCACCGGGCTGCGCAACAGTTCCTGGGCCGCGGCCACCCCTTTCGTCTCGCCGTAGAAAAACTGGTAACGATGCACCACGTAGATGACGATGCCCAACACGACCAACAGGGCCAAGATGGAAGCCACGCTCCATACCATCGCCTCCGTGGAAGCGGTGTTCCCGACGGAGCGGTCCGGCGGCCAGTTGTTCGTGTAGCTGTAGGTGACCCCCGGCCGCTCGGTCACCGCAGCCCACGCCGTCCAGAAGAAGAAGTCCGCCAGCTTTCCACACTCTTCCTCAGTGGCCACTGTGCGGGGCAGAAAACCATAGTCTGGGTTCCCCTCGAACAGCTGGTCCGTCCAGTACCGACGGAGTTGCCCGAGGGCAAACGCCTGGGCCGGTGAGAGCAATAGCCTGCCGGAGGTCGCGTCGTAACGATTGGCCCGCAACTCGCCGGCCACCCGAATGTCCATGTCATCCAGGCGTGCCCGCGGCGTCGGCGGCAGCGTGGTGTACAGGTCGTCTCTCGGCTTGCCGTCAGCCAAATGATACTGCCGCACCAGCTCGCCCATGCAGTGCAGCGTATGAGCCGAGAAGTCCATCCCCCGCAGCGAACCGTGGCCCCACACGCTGCCGTGGTTCATCAGCCCGTAGCGCTGGTAGATGTCCTGCCCCGCCTTGATCCGAGTGCCGTCCGTCAGCAGCCGCCCCTCGTCCTCCAGTACCACCTCCCGCGGGATCGGCGGCACCCTGTCTTCGGCCAGATAGCCGCCGGCCAAGAGAATGGCCATCGCCACGATGAACGAAACGATGGCCCAATTGCGCAGTCCTGTCGTTCCCATCGCCTTTCTCCCGATACGTTAACCAGATCCCGTCCTTCGTCGGCCCTTGCGTGACGCACCGGGAGCCAGGAGACTCGGCCTGCCGCTAGGCGCTAGAGCCCAGCCTGTCCCAGCCTCCGATCGCCAAGCCGACGTCGTGCAATCCCAAGGCATCCTACCACGCTCCCTCTTCCCTTCCGGACAGTCGCCTCTCCTGTCCCCGGATTGCGGGCCCTGCACCATGGGGGTGCCCGCGGCCGGTCAAACGTTCCTATCGGCCGTGACTGCAGCCGTGGCCGGAACCGACCCCGGCCTGTTGCTCAACACCCAATTGCTGGGCCAGTCGGTTGGCCATCTCAACATACCGCTCATGCGCCCCGGCGCCCATCAGCTCGGCCTCCACCTGTTCGAATTGGGCCAGCAGCCGTCGCTGGTCCTCCTCGGAAAAGGCCCGATTGGCCATGGTGAACAGGCAGTGGTCCTCCTTCTCGATGTGAGCCCGCAACAGATCGATGTAGCGGCGCCCCTGGTCGGCGAATCCGCCCACCGCGGCCGCCTCGCCCCGTCCAGCCGCCTCCAAGGCCTCGCTCATCCCCCGCACACACGCCCGGCCCCGGTCATGCTCGGCCAGCATCACGCCGGTCGGCCCCCCATGGCGAGGAAACCCGTGGGCTTCCATGGCCGGAAAGAAACACTTCTCTTCCTTGCCGTGGTGGCATCGATCGGCAAAGGTCCGGAAAAAGTCCAACGCCTCCGCCGCCGGCCACGAGGCCACCCGCCCCCGCCGCTCCCCGTCCTGGACGATCCTCTCCAGGCATGCCAGCACCAGCTCGATCACCCGATGCTCACCGGAAAGCACGTCACTGGGCCTCATCCCCAGCTCCTTTCGGTTCAAACCCATTTCTGACGAACCGCATGTCTTTCTCCACTATGGCCGTCCAAATCCCCGCCTCCGAACCGCCCAGCCCCGGCAGTCGCCCCCAAGGGGCAGCGACTGCCGCTACCACTGCCGACCGATCGGCTCAATTGCATCGATGAGAAGCTGTGCCCGCATTATCCATGACCTCGCAGGCCGCAGCGAGCAAACACAGCCTCTGCCGGAACTTCGGTCGCTCGGCCAACGAGCAAACGGAAACACCGTGTATGCCACGTCGAATCGCCTTTCCGCTGCTCCGGCAACACTTTGCGCGACCTTGTTCCGGCCTGCGTGAATCATCCGGGCGTGTCAGAATGATCAGAACGACATGACCGTTTCGGCTGCCGTGGTGCGGGCGCCTCGCCTGCAATTGGCGGCAACCGAGACGGCTGGACCAACAATGCTTCGCTCGACTTGTGTTCTCACCCCTCCTGAGACCCGCCTCGGTCTTCCACCTTCACGTCCGTCCTGCTGCCTCGCGGCGCGCACGTCGCCGGCCCAGAACCACTCGACTCACCCGACCCTGTCTTGACCGTCAAATCGGTGATCGTCGTCCGCTCGAGGAACCCCAGGTAGGCCTCCCGGACCGTCTTCCACTGCTCATGCACCGCGCACGGGGCTCGGTCAGAACACTTTTGGCGGCCCAGAAAACAGGCCGACCAGCGACTGACGTGCTCGATCGGATCAACCACGTCCAAAAGCCGAATCTCCCCCGGCGGTCGAGCCAACCGAAACCCACCTCCTTTGCCTTTCTGCGAGAGCAGGATCCCGTGGTCAGTGAGGCTCTTCAGCAGTTTGCCCAGGTAGTTCCTGGGGGCCCCGATCGATTGGGCGACCTCGCCCGCCCCAGCAAACCGCCCCTCGGGCAATTCGGCCAAGGCCGACACGGCTAGCAGGGCATGTATGGAGGTCCTGGTAATCATACCAATCTCCGCGAATCGCATGCTATTGTACTGTTCGAGCCCGGAACGTCAACCCCGGGCGCGAGAAACTCACCAGGTTTTTCTCGGGAAGCTTGGCAACGAGAGGAACTGGCCTGGAGATGATCCCAAAAAGGGCATGGTTCAAAACCGGCTAACAGTCTGCGAGCCAAACAAGCTGGTGCTCTGTCCGTAGTCCCGCCTTTGGCTCGACTTTTGCCAATTCGTCACAACTTATTGTGCGACAAGAACTTGTGAAAAACATGTGCGTCTGTACAGAGTAGTTCCGCAAGGTTTTGCTACGCAATTGCTTGCGCCGAACAGTCTGTCGGCAACCACCAGGAACGGCAAAACTCGAGTTCAGGCGGAGCGGGATCTCCACCAAACGGGGAGATCATTCTGGCCAACGGCGGGGCTACGGAAGCAGCCGCTTCCGGCGGCTGTCACCCGGAAGGGGCCAAGACAAACCAAGCCCAAAAAGGAAGGCCGCGGCCGGACAATCCTGTCTGGCCGCGGCCACTACCGGGAGGGAAAAAGAGGTGCGCAGCTTATGCTCGATTCGACCAACCGCCTCCGC
>DQVB01000060.1 GCA_015661985.1 Planctomycetota bacterium
CCATGGGCGGATGCGTTTCCAGGAAAAAAACGCGCTGGAGATATTTTTCCGCCGAGGTGATGTGGTAGTTTTCGTCCCAGAACAGCGCAGCCGGTTCGTGATACTTGTAGAGATACGTGAAAAAGGAGGCCGTCGTGACGGCGGCCAGACAGACGAAGAAGAGCCACCGGCGCAAAGGGCTGGTCGGAGTGCCGGCAAGAGCCCCTTGCTCCACTTGTTGGCCGCAGCCTGTGGGCATGATGCGGTTCATCGGGTATCTCCCCGCTGAGGGACATGGCGGCGATGGGAACGGCGCAGGCCACAGTCGGGCTGGCCGAGCCGGCATTGCCCAGGGGGCGCTGTCAACGCTTTCAAAGGCCTCTTCACGTCGAACAACCCGCCCCAGTCAGCGAAATCGTTTCATCGGTCGCCCGGTTGACCAGCGCCTCATGTGAGCTGGAGGCGCCGGACGCTGGCTCGCCGGTTTGCCAGCGGCCTGCCTGCTGGCTGGCTGCCACCCGCGCTGCCTCCACCGGCAGCCCGTGCCATAGCGGTCCGTCGGCTTCGAGAATGGCGGCCAGCGTGCGGCGGTACAGTTCCCGTTGAGACCGGTCGGCCGTGAACCGGGGATCGGGATGGGTCAACAGATGCACTAGCCCGCCTACCTGGCGGATCCACGCCGCCTTGCGGCACCACAGGGCGAAACACGCCCGCGCGTCCAGCCCCAGGGCAAGCAGTTCGCCGTCGTAGGGAAGCGTCACTGGCACCTCGACCAGTGGTCCCAACCGCCAAGGGAACACGCACCCCGTGCCGTCCGGGCCGTGAAGGCGCAGGGTATCGGGCACGCTGGAGTCGTAGACGAAGCGTGCGGCCACAGCCTCCACCAGCGGCGGTGTGCGGAGGAAGGCGGGCGAACGAAAGCCGGCGGCGCCGAACTCGGCCAATAGCTCGCAACATCGGTCCAGCCGCGCTGCCATGCGCCGGGGACTGAGGTAGGGGAGCTTGAAGTCATGCCTCAGCCCGTGGGCAGCCACCTCATGACCCCGTGCGGTCATCTCGCCCCACAAACCCCGGTCGATGCGGTAGTTGCCCGGCGCCAGGAACCACGCGCTGCGCAGCCCCAAGTCTTCTTCGATCCGAGCCAGGGCCAACACGTTGCACTGGCCAGCCGCGGTATCCACGTCATGGGACAGACACAGGCCGTAACGTTCTGCCTCTGGCCAGCGGAACGAAGGGACCGGAAGGGAACAGCAGGCCAGCACAGCCTTCCATACTTCCCAGCTCGGCTCGATGGGCCACCGCGGAAAAGAACAGCTCCCGTTGGGCGGCAAACGGCTGGCAGCCAACAGCACCTGACGCACGAGATGCCGAGCGGCGGGAGGAAGGCGGTGGGGATGCAGCGGCAGCCGGGAGATGAAGGGCCGCGGCCCGGCCCAGCCCCGCTGAGCCAACGCCCGAAACACGGTTTGGCCGTCTCCCCACGGCGTCCCGCCCGGCCAAGCCAACGGGTGCCGTTCCCCCCGGCCGTCCACCGCCCAAAACCACGGCTCACGCGCCACCGCGTCGCCAGGCACCGGCGGCAGCCAAAGGCGGGGATATCCGTCCGCCCAAAGCCCATGGGGCAGAAGCTCTAGCCTGCCTTCCAGTCGGTAAAGCCGCAAAGCACGCCGTACCATCACACGCCTCGGCCGGTCACTCGAGTCGGGTTACCTGCTGCCCTGTCGTCGCTGTCAACCGTCGGCCAAGCTCGCAGGGGACCGCCTCCGGCTGCTCGGCTTCCGCAAAGGCCCGCACCGCGCCGGCTATGCGCCGGATCGCCTCTGACGTCAACACGGGGCACAAGGGCAGGGAGAGGACACTCGCGGCCCACCGCTCGGCCTCAGGCAGTCGGCCCGCGGGACGCCCCAGCTGCTGCCAGGCCGGCTGGCGATGCAGGGGGATCGGATAATGGATCCCGCAGTGGATGTTGTTCCGGGCCAGGGCTTCCCGCAACGCGTCGCGCCGGCCCGTGCGGATCACGTAGAGGTGGTAGACGCTGGTGGCGTAAGACGCCTCGCGCGGCGTCCTGATCCCCGGCACCTCCGCCAGGAGCGTGTCGTAGAGGCGAGCCCGCCTGCGACGCCCTTCGTTCCAAGCTGGCAGGTATTTCAACTTGACACTCAGCACAGCCGCTTGAATGCCATCCATGCGGGCGTTCCAGCCGGCCCATAGGTGTTCATGTTTCTGCCGTTGGCCGTGGTCACGCAAGGCGCGGATGGCCTCGGCCAGCTGCGGATCGTTGGTCACCACGGCGCCGGCGTCACCGCATGCCCCCAGGTTCTTGCCCGGATAGAAACTGAAACACCCCGCATCGCCCATGCTGCCTGCGGGCCGACCGCGATACAAAGCCCCGTGGGCCTGACATGCGTCCTCGACGACCTTCACACCGCGTCGCCGCGCGATCTCGAGGATCGGCTCCATGTCGGCCGGATGGCCGTACAGGTGAACGGGAATGACCGCGCGGGTACGCCGCGTGAACGCTCGCTCCAACGCCTCCGGGTCCATCGTCCCCGTGGCGGGGTCGACGTCCACCAGTACCGTCCGGGCGCCGGCCATGGCAATCGCTTCGGCCGTGGCGATGAACGTGTTGGGCACGGTGATCACCTCGTCCCCGGAGCCGACGCCCAACGCCCGCAGGGCCAACCAGAGGGCCTCCGTGCCGCTGCCCACTCCGATGGCATGATCGCATTGACAGAATCGAGCAAACTGCTGCTCAAAACGTTCCACGAATCGCCCGCCCGCAAAGGCGGCCTCGGCCAACACCGCACCGATGGCCTCGTTCAACTCCTCGGCGATCGCCGCATGCTGGCCTTTCAAATCGACCAGGGCAATGGGCGGAGCCGCAAGCATGACTATTCCTCCTCGATGATCCGCACCAGACGCGCCGGGTTGCCGGCCACGATGGCCCGCGGCGGGACGTCACGGGTGACCACGCTCCCGGCACCCACAACGGCCCCTTCGCCCACCGTGATGCCGCACAACAGCGTTACCCCTGATCCGATCGATGCTCCCCGTCTGACCACCGTCGGCACACACTCCCAGTCTTCGTCACCTTGTAGCTTCCCTTCGGGTGTGGTGGCCCGCGGGTAGCGGTCGTTGACGAAGGTCACGTTGTGGCCCACGAAAACCCCGTCTTCGATCGTCACACCCTCGCAGATGAACGTATGGCTGGAGACCTTGCAGTTCCGGCCGATGGTCACACCTCTCTGGATCTCCACAAAAGTGCCGATCTTGGTGCCCTCCCCGATGCGACAGCCGTAGAGGTTGACGAAATGGCGCACCACCACACCTTCCCCAAGCTGGACATCGGGAGCGATCCGTCGGTTGGGATCGGACAGACAAGCCATGGCGAAAACCTCCGGGGGCGGTTCACGCGGTAGGGCTCAGTGGCGGCGCCGACGTCACGCTCTGCCCCGTACTGCCGGTGGCAGCGGCAAGACAAGCGCCGCCGTACGAGTTGACCACTAGCGGATCCGTCAGCTCCACGGGGATGCCGCCGTGGCGCAAGGAATGGTCAGCTGCTTGCAGGATCGCCACCACGGCCAACCCCTGTTGACCCGTTACCCGCGGCGGCTCACCCGTACGGATAGCCTTGAGAAAATCCTGGCACTCTGCCTTCAGCGGTTCCACCTGCTTCAGATGCGGCACGTACATGTCGCCGTAGTGGTAGGAGTAATGGAATTCCGCATAGCTGTCGTAGTGCGGCGGCACCTCCACTCGCTTGTCGTAAATCTTCACCTTCTCCAGCGGCTCCGTGTCGTCGTAGAGGACCATCTTGCGGCTGCCCACCACAGTCATCCGGCGCACCTTGGACGGATCAAGCCAGCTGCTTTGGATCATGGCGAACGTCCCTCGAGGAAAGCTCAACGACATGTTCGTCACATCCTCGATCTGCGGGTGGACGTGTGCTTTGCCCTGACAATTGACCGATACAGGCTTGCAGCCGAGCAGGTGAAGAAGAATGGACAGATCATGGGGAGCCAAGTCCCACGTTACGTTGATGTCCGTTTGGAACAGGCCCAGATTGAGGCGCTGCGAACTGATGTAAAGGATTTCGCCCAGATCCCCTGCGTCAACCAGCTGTTTGATCTTCTCCACCGCGGTGCTGTAGAGGAACGTATGGCCCACCATGAGCACGCGCTGCTGTTGTTCGGCCAGGCGGATCAGCTGCTGGCAATGCTCAACCGAGGTGGCCAGCGGTTTCTCGATCAGGGTATGCTTCCCGGCCGTCAGGCTCCTGGCGCCCAATTCGAAGTGGGTCGCCACCGGGGTGGCGATCGCCACGGCGTCGATACGCGGGTTGTCCAGGATCTCGCTGGCCCGGCTGGTCGTCCGCAGGTGGGGATAGAGCGCCTTGGCCCGAGCCAGGCGCGCGGCGTCCAAATCACAGACGTGCGTCACCGTGCAGTCCGGCAGGGCGCTGAAGTTGCGGATCAGGTTCGGCCCCCAGTACCCGCAACCGATGACGGCGATGTGGATCATTTCCGGCACCTCTTCCGTTTCGCGCCAGGGGCCGTCACAAGGCCCGTTCCTCCGACCGATCGGCTGAGCCGCGGCACCCGGTCCCCCCAGACCCGGCCGCAGCCCCGGGCGCGCGGTCTGACCGAGCCTGGGTTGGTTATGGAAGCATAGCCCATACCCATTGCCGCGCCGCGAAAAACTGTACCCTTCCACACCACGGTCTCTAGTCCAGCATCCCAGACGCCCCGTGGCCCTGTTTCTACTGGCCACCCCCGCCAGAGAAAGCTATGCGATGGAAGAACAGCTGCACCGATATCCCGCAGTCATCGCCCTGGATCGATCCCATGGGAAAACCGTATCGCGAGATTACTGTCGTTTATCCGGCCTATAACGAGGAGGCCAATCTCCAGGCCACCCTGGACCGCTCGTTGGCCGCCTTGGAGTCCCTGTTCGAACGCTTTGAACTGATCGTGGTCGACGATGCCAGCACGGACGGCACGCTCGCCCTGCTGGAAGACTACGCCCGGCGGCACTCCCAGGTACGCGTGCTGCGCAACGATGCAAACCTTGGAGCCGGGGCCAGCATGTGGCGGGGAATGCAGGCCGCGCGGTATGAGCTGGTCATCAACAACGCCATGGACTACCCCTTCGACCTGCGCGATCTGGCGCGGATGTGCCCGTTGGCCGAGGAGGCGGACATCGTCGTGGCCACTCGCTCAGGCCGTCCGGGATATACCCCTTATCGACGCTTGCTCTCCACCGTCAACCGCTGGTTCCTCCGGTTCCTGTTCCGCCTGCCGTTGCGCGATTGCAACTTCGTTCAACTCTATCGACGCCGAGTGTTGCAATCGATCAACGTCCAGTCGCGCAGCGCCGGCTTCCTCCCTGCTGAACTGCTCCTGCGTGCCCGTGACAAAGGCCTGCGCACCGTCGAAGTGGAGATCGAATACCATCCCCGACGGGCTGGCAAATCCGTGATGGGGCGGCCCAGAGTCGTTGCCGCCTCGCTGCTGGAAATGCTCCGCTTCTGGTTCAAACGGCTCTCGTCGCCCGCCTCACCGCGCCGCTCCGACCCGCCCCCCGAACGCCAAACCGCCAAACGCCCAGGTGAGACGAGCCAGCCGATTTGACATCCACCAACGAGCAACCTATGGTTGTGTGGAGTCTTATGACTTTCTCTTGTCGCCAATCCCGGCTGGGGCCGCGCCTCCTGGCCGTTCGAGCACCCGTGAACCCACTTCCCCTCAGGATCCGATTTCCCATGATCCGCCGACCGAAAAACCATCAAAAGCGTTCGCGCCGAGCCGCCACCTTGCCCCTGGTGGCCGTGCTGGTTGTCGCCCTCCTTGGCATGGCAGCCTTCAGTGTGGACCTGGGTTACCTGATGCTGACCCGCGCCCAACTTCAGACGACGGCCGACTCGGCCGTGCTGGCCGCCGCGGCTATGCTCTATGAAAGCAAGGACGCCGCCATCCAGGAAGCGCAGGCGTACGCCTCCAAACATATGGTCTCAGGCAAGGCCGCCAAACTCAATCCGCAGTGCGACGTCGAGTTCGGCATCTGGGATGAATCCGAACGCACCTTCACGCCGAGCGAAGCCGATTACAACGCCGTCCGCGTCACGGTCCGTACGGCCTCCGATACCATCGGGGAAACCCCCCTCTTCTTCGGCCGCATCTTCGGCGACGGATCGGTCGCCCAAAGCGCCTCAGCAGTGGCCACCTTCGTCCCCCGTGATATCGTCCTGGTGGTCGATACCTCCGGGTCCATGAACGACGACACCGAACCCGCATGGGCCTACGAAACGATCGGCAACGCCTACGGATACTCAGTAGCCAACGATCTGGCCATGAAAGTCTACCAGGAGTTCAACTTCAATCCGGCCAACGGCTACACCATCGACTACGTCGCACTCAGTGAGGATGGCTATCACAACGTTCTCGGCTACAGCTACTCCTTCGCCCCCGACGATAGCGAAGCCTACCGCAAGCTGGTCGTCTACGACGCGCTCATCACGAAGGTCATCCCCCAAGTGCTGGGCCCCAACGTCAAACCCTCGCCCTCAAACCCGGCCAACACCGATTATTGGACGCGATACCTGGACTACCTGATGAAGCCCCAGAAGGTGCAGTCCTCCAGCTCCAGTAGCTCCAGCAGCTCCAGTAGCTCCAGCAGCTCCAGTAGCTCCAGCAGCTCCAGCAGCTCCAGTAGCTCCAGCAGCTCCAGCAGCTCCAGTAGCTCCAGCAGCTCCAGTAGCTCCAGTAGCTCCAGCAGCTCCAGTAGCTCCAGCAGCTCCAGTAGCTCCAGCAGCTCCAGTAGCTCCAGCAGCTCCAGTAGCTCCAGTAGCTCGTCGTCTGGTGGAGGAGGCGGAGGCGGAGGCGGCAGCCCGCCACCACCCCCTACGGGGTGGATTCCCCTGGAGACCAATTGGTACGTCCGCCTCGAACAGCGCCGGACTTGGCTCACGCCTCCCGACACGGCCGAGGCCCTGGCGGCCGGCCCAAGCGATCTGGATGGCTGGCTCCTGCTCCAAGCGTTGATGGCTCGACCCGGTGGGGTCGTGCCCCCGAACGTATCGCAGCCGCGGATCACCCAGCTGAACAACCCCAATACATCCCTCTACGAAGACTACCCGAAGGCCAGCCCGGAGAGCTACCAGATGGTGATCAGTCCGGCCACGTACGTCCAGTTCATGATGGACTACGGCCGGGACGTCAAAGCCGCAGACACCTACGTGCCTTTGTCGCTCAACAACCAGACCGACTGCCCGCTCCACGCCGAAACGGTCACCACCAAAGACGGCACCCAGTCGATCACGCTCAACTTTCCGCCCTCCTCCCAGCCCATGCACGGGACGCGGCGAGCCCTGGTGGCGGCACTTCTGGAATTGAAAAAGCGCAATCCCGAAGGTGTCAGCGATTCTCAACGAGACTGGGTCTCGGTCATCCGCTACGACAAGGTCAATTCGGTGGTCGTGCTGCAAACGCTCAGCGCCCAGTACACCGGCGCCATGCAGGCGTGCTCCGAACTGCAGGCCTGCAATGACGAACTGTTCACCACGGCCACCGGACCGGCACTGAAGGCTGCCCACCAACAGCTCACCAACAACGGGCGCCCTGGTTCGGATAAACTGGTCATCCTCCTGACCGACGGCGTCCCCAACCTCTACACGCCAGGTTCGGAGGCCCAGATCACCACCTTCATGGCCTCCAACCCACGGCCCGAATGGGCTAATTACGATCCCCAAGCCTACTGGTACCTCGAACCCCTCATGCATGCACTGAAGATGCAGCTGGACAACATCACCTTCTATCCCGTAGGTGTCGGCCTTGGAGGCAACTCGGGCTTCCTGAACGACCTGGCCAGCCTGGCTGATAACGAAGCTGAAGGGGGCGGGGGTTACTACGTCGATGGCATGCCCAACCAGTACGAGGAAAAACTCAAGGAGATCCTCAACTCACTGCTGCGCCCCAAGATCCAACTGGTCCAGTAACCGGCCGCCGAGCCGGCACAATCGAACCGACTTGACGGCGGCGACCCGCGTACGAACGGCTGCAGCCCTCATAGACCTATCGGTGCAATAGGTCTTACCGAAATGAGGCCGATCACAACCTAGAGCCCCCCACTTCGACGTCCTAATTCCCCCGGCCATGGCGAAACTCGGGACGAGTTGCCACGCCATGCTCCTGCCCTGGCCAACGGGCTCCCCCCTCGGCCAGCCCGCCGCTGGAATTCCGCGCACCAGACGTTAGAATACCGTGTCGTTGGCAGGCGCTGATTGCCCGTTACCCCACAAAGCGGCTCTTCCCTGCCCACCGTCCCCGTAGCTCAATTGGATAGAGCGTCGGCCTCCGGAGCCGAAGGTTACAGGTTCGAGTCCTGTCGGGGATACTCCTGAAACGCGGCTGCGGTATCGGTGCAAAGCGGCGCATTGCGATGCAATACGGCGCAAGCCGATACAGTATCTCTTTGCGCCGTTGCCGCTTCCGATGCTGGTCCCCTCCGCCCCTCTCTCGGGCCGTTCGCTGCAAAGAGCGGCAGATCGGCGCATTACGCGGCAGCCAGGATGACACCATAGATTGCACCCCGGGCGCAAAAAGAGAGCACCGTGGGAAGCACCCCGGGCCAGGATAATCGGCATTCAACTCGCCGAAATACGCCGCGGCGAACACGCGGTTTGCCGATTTGAATCGCGTTGATCCCCGTACCACAGAATGGTACAATTGTTCCAGAAATGGGTACGCAATTCGAATGGCACTGTTGAC
>DQVB01000366.1 GCA_015661985.1 Planctomycetota bacterium
CACCCAGGCCACAACCGGCCAGCACGTCCGGAGATACCAGGCTATCCTTTGTGGGGGTAAAGCCGGCGGGACTCCTTGCCCCGAAGGCCCCTTGGCGGATAAGTTGGTAACTGGGGAGGTGATTCGAGTGGCGGAGGGTCGACCGTGTCTGAGTTGGCGTATTTGGTCATCCGCGAGGGCGCAAAGTGGACCGACGTGTTCCGCCTAGTGGCCGGCCAGACGGTGACCATCGGCCGGGCGCCGACCAACCAGATCGTGCTGAAGGATGAGCGGTGCAGCCGCAGCCACGCGGAAGTATTCATGTGCGAGGGCCGGTGGATGCTCCGGGACCTGCAGAGCCGCAACGGCACGGTCGTGGGCGATAAACTGCTTACCAGCGACTGGCCTCTCGAGCCCGGGAATGTGATCCGCATCGGACGGTCCCAATTGGTCTTCGTCCACAACCTGAATGAGGCTTTCTGCGATACGGCGACCGCCGTCGAGCGCGTCCGACCGGCGGCGGCGGACGAGCCGATGGTGGACCAGCGGGCCGACGAGGACTCCAGCGTCTTGTCGGACTATGAGCCGACGACGATCACCCACCGCCGTGGTCACACCCGTTATCTGCGGCCCGCCGCAGAGGAGGAGGGGGTCGGTCGGATAGGTCGGGGGGCGGCCAAGCTGTGCCGGTTGGCCTACGAGCTGGGCAAGGCCCCGGACGTGCAGACGCTGGCCCAGGTGGCCCTGAACGGACTGTTCGAAGGCACGCAGGTCGATGCCGGGGCGCTGTTGTTGGTGCCGCGGGATTTCCGGGGTCATCCCGGCGCCGCTGAGCTGCAGGTGGTCGCCTCGCGCACCACGACCGAGCGCCGCTATCATCCTGTGTCGGGCTTCCTGGCCACGACGGTCATGCGCGAAGGCGAAGCCGTCTTGGCCCGCAACATCATGGGCGACAGTGCCCTGGGCAGCCGGGACAGCAAGGGTGAGATCCATGCGACCAGCGTCATCTGCGCCCCGGTGCGACACGGCGACGAACTGCTGGGCCTGGTGCATCTCTATTCCACCGACGAACAACGTCGCCTCGACCCGGACGATCTGGAATACACGTTGGCCGTCGCCGACACGTTGGCCGTGGCCCTGCGGAACCTGAACCGCCAGCAGGAATTGGCTGAGAACCTTACCCAGGTGCGGATCGAAAACGTCCATCTCCGCGAACAATTGGGTGCGCAGAGTGAGATCATCGGCACCAGTGCCTTGATGCGGGAGGTGACCGAGCAGATAGCGCGGGCGGCAGCCACCAAGGCCACTGTGCTCATTCGCGGGGAGAGCGGCGTAGGGAAGGAGCTGGTGGCCCGGGCCGTGCATTTCGCCAGCCCTCGGGCCAACAACGTCTTCGTCTGCCTGAACTGTGCGGCCCTGTCTGAAGATCTTCTGGCCAGCGAGCTGTTCGGCCACGAAAGAGGAGCTTTCACCGGCGCCACGGAGCGAAAGATCGGCAAGTTCGAAGCGGCCAACGGCGGCACCATCATGCTGGATGAGATCGGCGAAATGAGCCCTGGCATCCAGGCCAAATTCCTCCGCGTATTGGAAGGGCACCCCTTCGAACGCGTGGGCGGCAGCAAGCCGGTCACGGTCGACGTGCGCGTGATCGCCGCCACCAACCGTGACTTGGAACGCGACGTGGCGGAAGGGCGGTTCCGCCACGACCTGTTCTTCCGGCTCCGCGTGCTGGAGATCCTCGTCCCTGCTCTCCGAAAACGCCCCGAAGACATCCCCGTTCTGGCCGAGCACTTCCTCAAGAGGTTCCGCGAAGAGACAGGGCGAAAGATCCTCGGCTTCAGCTCCGCCGCCATGGACCAACTGCTGGCCTACCGGTGGCCAGGCAACGTGCGGGAACTGAAAAACGTCGTCGAGCGCGCCGTGGTGCTCTGCCGGGGCCGCTACATCGAGGTCGAGGACCTGTTGCTCTCCAGCCTGGCCACCACGGGCGATACCTCCCAGTCGGTGCCCGTGGAAAACCGCTACCAGCCCTGCTCGCTTTCGGACATGGAGCGACGCCACATCCTGGCCACGTTGCGGCACACGGGGTGGAACAAGAGTCGCGCGGCCGCCATCCTGGGCATCGAACGCTCGACGCTGGATCGCAAGATCCGCCGCTACAAACTGGCCGACGAGTTCCCCCGCCCCCGGCGCAGCTGAGCCACGTCGCCGTGGCCCCACCGACGCCACGGCCCTGCGCTCAGTGGGGGGCCCACCGGCGCCTCATGGCAGAGCGACTCTCTTCTATACCGAAGGCGGTTTGGTTTTTCCGCGAGTCGAGCTCTTCCCAGGTCCAGGCCGGAGGTGTCCAAACCGTGCGCGGAGCTTGGCTCTCCAAAGCCGAGCTCGCCCCACGGGTTTCACTGCGAACGCACCAGGCGGCTCAAGAGCAAACCGGTCAGGAGGATGCTCAGCGTGCCCACGACGATGACCATGAAGCTGTGAAAGGGGCTCCGCCACTGAGCCCACGCGCCCGGCCAGTAGTGGCTCTGCGAAAAGACCATCCAAAGGATAACCAGTCCGCCGATGAGGACCGCCGTGACGGCCGATGCGCTCTCGGCGCGGCGGCTGATCATGCCCAGCAGAAACAGACCCACCATGCCGCCCGAGAAGATACTGGCCAACTTCCACCACATGTCCAAAGCGCTCTCGGTCAGGGCGACCAGGGCCAAAGCCATGCCCGTGCCCAGCACACCCCACACGATCGTGGCGGCATACAGGGCGATCATCGACTGCCGCTCGCTGGCGTCGCGGTTGATGAATCGCCGGTAGTAGTCGGTCATGATGAGCGTGGCGGAAGAGTTGAGGGATGTGGAAATGGTGCTCATGGCGGCCGCGAAGACGGCGGCGATCAACAGGCCGGTCAGGCCAGGCGGGAGGTGGGCGGCGATGAAGTGTGGAAAGACGCGGTCGCCGATGTCCGCGTCGGTCAACGTGGCTGCGATCTCGTCCCGTTGGGCTTGCACGTCCGGCGCAAGCCTTTCAGTCCCGTCCGGGGCGGTCACGGTCCGCAGTGGAACGCCTTGTTGCAAGAGGCGCTGCCGAGCCACGATCCGTTTGACCTGCGGGATCTGACCCGGCTGCCGGTGGTAGTACACATAGAGTGTCGTGCCGATGAAGAAGAACAAGGCACTGACCGGCACGTAGAGCAGGCCGCCCAGCCACAAGCCCTTCTTGGCTTCCCGCTCGCTGGAGGATGCGACGTAACGCTGGATATAGCTCTGGTCGATGCCGAAATTCTGCAGATTGATGAAGAGCCCGTAGAGCAGGACGACCCAGAACGTGGGCTGGGAGACATCCAGGAGGTCGAAACTGCCCAGCGAGAACTTCCCCCGTTCGGCTGCCACGGTGAAAACCTGGCCGGGACCGCCCGGCAGGGTGGCCAGCATGACCACCAGCGACAGAACCGCCCCGGCCATCAACACAATCGCTTGAATGGCATCCGCCCAGATCACCGCGATGATCCCACCGACGAAGGAGTAGACCGTCACGGACACGCCCGTCAACACGATCACCGTGTAAATATCCCACCCGAAGATCACTTGCATAGGCAGGGCCATCAGATACATGACCACTCCCATGCGGGCAATTTGCGTCAGCAGGTAGAAGAGGCCGACGTAGACGCGGGCCCACAGCCCGAAGCGGTGTTCGAGCAGCGCATACGCCGAAACCTGACCGCTGCGACGATAATAGGGCACGAACCAGCGAACGGCGATCCACGTGGCCAGCGGCAGAGCGAGCGAGAAGACGAAGGGGTTCCAATTGGCCGCGAATGACTTGCCCGGTAGTGCCAGGTAGCTGATGCTGCTCAGATAGGTGGCAAAAATGGACAATCCGCAGACCCAACCTGGCAGCGAACGTCCGGCCGCCGTGAAACCCTCCGTCGATCGGCTCTGGCGCCAGAACCAGAACCCAATCGCCATCGTGCCCAGGAAATAACCTCCCAGGACGAACCAATCCAGTTGCGTGAAATGCGTTTCCATGGGCATTGCGTGCGGGATGGGCAGGAGGTTCCACCGAGGCCGTTGGTCCGCGGAGCGCCGAGTCGCTATCATAGCCGCAGTTGGGCCCGGCGGCCAGTGCCGGTGACGGATGCTGGCCCTGCGGCTGGGAACCGGGTTACAATGGCCGCGTTGCGGCCGCTGTCATCACAGGCGGTCGGCGGGGCCGGGTCCCGATGATGGGGGATCGCAGGCGCAGGGCATCCCGCGCCGCACGTCACTCGACAGGAGGGTGCTTGGACGATGCATACACACGACCGACGATATCGGGCCGCCCTGGGCGCGGCCCTGGCCGGGCTG
>DQVB01000004.1 GCA_015661985.1 Planctomycetota bacterium
GACGGCAAGACGCTCAACACACGGGTCTTCATGGCCATCGCCGGTGCCCGCGTGGCCCATTACGCCACCGGCAAGGCCAAGTTCAAAGCCGTGTTCGATCGGCTGGTCGCGCAATACGGCTTGCGCGGTCTGGAGAATTTCAAGACCGAAAAGAACTTCGACGACGCCGAGCACTGTTTCTGCCACTTGGATCTGCTGTGGCGCATCGAAGGCGATCCTGAACTCCGGGCTGCCTATCGCAAGATCGCCGACGGACTCTGGGCCAACCACGACAGCGACGCCCAGAGCCTGTTCACTTACATCTACTTCGCCATCGCGCCGGACGGGCCGGGAAGGGAAAAGGCCCTTCGCGAAGCCCTCTTCTCACTGCAAACCTTCCCGACCGACATGACGATCAAGCCGCGCATGAACAGCCTCTACGCGCAGCTCAAGCCGCCCTATCCGGTCTATCTGGCGGCGTGGGATAACGAGTACATCTGGAAGGGAAACCTGCTGCGGGCCGATGGCTGGCTGAGTCGCATCGTGATCGACGTGGCCGTCTCAGGCGAAGACCCGATCGTCCTGTACGCGGTGGACGAGGCCGGCGGGCTGTACCAGTCGCGCGACGGAGCGGCCATGTGGCAGAACTGGCGGCCCATTGACCAGCGGCTTCCCAGTCCGGCGCGAGCCGTCGATGCGGGGCGGCGCAATCGGATCGTCGCCGTGGCGGGGCGCGACGGGTTCTACCTGACCGTCACCGGCGGGGCTGAATGGAAACGGCTGCCTCTGCCGTCCGGTGCCGGCCAGCCGCGCGACCTCTTCTTCGATCCAGAGAATCCGAATCGGCTGTACGCCATCACCGACCGCGGTGTCTACCGCAGTCGGGACTTCGGTGGGGAGTACATCGGTGGGAGTTGGGAGTGCCTGACCGAGCGATTGCCCGACCTCCGCAACGCGCGATGGGCAGTGATCCCGGGCCGCCCTGGACGCGTCTTCGCCGTCACCGACGAGCACCTCTTCACCCGCAGGCTGGATCAACCCGCATGGACCCGTCGCACGGGCTTCGGGCTGGACGAATACGGCCAGCTTTATCCGTGGGTCGTGGCGGATGCGAACGATCCCGATCGGTTGTTTGTGGCGCTGAAAACCACACAAGAGGAGCTGGGCACGCTTTCGGTGCTGCAAGAGACGACCGACGCTGGCGAATCGTGGCGGAACGACCTGAAGAGCCTGTTCCAGGTCTACTCGAGGCTCGGTGTCGCGGGTCTGGTTGCGGCCGGTATCCCGCTGGAGCTGAATTGCGTGGTCGTCGACCCGGACGATTCGCGCCTGATGTACGCGGGAACAAGACGAGGCGTATTGCGCAGCACCGACGGGGGTAAGTCGTGGCAGTTATCGCGACAGGGGCTGGAGATTCCGGTGGTGCGGACGCTCATCCGGCCGGCCCACTCCAAGTGGCTGTTCGCTGGCACGCCCGGCGGACTGTATATCTCGAAGGATCGTGGCCGCACCTGGGCCGATGGCAACCTGTGGCTCCAGTTTACGAAGAACACGCGGCGGGAGCTGGGCGGGGCAGCGTTCATCGACGCCTACTGGCGTGCCCGCTACTACGGCTTCATCGACCAGCGGCAAGCGAACGCGCCGCAGGGGCGAGCGACCCAGACGCGTTGACCGTGGGGCGGCTGTTCTCGCTCGCATCCGTTCGCCCCCCGTGAGCGCCGGGACAGGGTGGGACAAGGTCGCCGCCCGTGGCGGTGGGCCGGCGCAAACGGGCTCGGCCTGCCGCCTGCGCCGTTTTGACCCCTGAGCACTTCTTCGCGGCGACTGCAGGCCCACCGCTGAGACCGTTTGCTTCTCTCACCCGACGAGTCCCGTCACCCCGGAACGCCAACTTTCGTTCGTCCCCGGACGTCTATCCGGCGGCGCTCCGCTTCCTTCCAGGCGTGGATGGGACGTGATCCTGCGGCAACAAGGGCCAACCCGCGCGCGACGGCCTAGGCCTCCGGGGGGACAGTGATCACCCGTGTCCGGCCCTGCGGCGCGGTCAAGCGGCACTCGACCGGTCCGTTCCGCCCGGCCACCGCTTTTTGGAACTCCTCGGGGGTGCGGACCCGAACGCCGGCTACGTGGCTGATCACATGGTGTGGTCGGAGGCCGGCCCGCCAGGCGGGCGAGTTCTCTTCGACCTTGGTGACCATCACGCCGTCGTCATAATTCAGCAGCGGTGTCTCCAGGACACCCCATTGAATGGGGTCCAGGACCCCTGTGGGATAATCCACCTCGATTCCTCGCCACGCCGGCCGGGGGGCGGAGACCACCTTTCGGCCCTTGACGGGGTACTTGGTGAGCACCACCGCCAGCTCGTTGGGCTGGCCGTCCCGCAACACGCGCAGGCGCACACGGGCTCCCACGGGCTGTCTTCCCACGGCCAGCATCAGTGTGTCGGCGTCGTAGATAGGCTGGTCGTTGATCGCCGTGATGATGTCGCCGGCGCGCAGTCCGTACCGTTCGGCCGGAGTGCCCGGCCAGACCCGCGAAACCCGCGACCCATAGAGCCCTCGCTGCC
>DQVB01000671.1 GCA_015661985.1 Planctomycetota bacterium
GATGCGTGAGGGACGAAAGAAATCGAAGAGGCGCCTCCAGCGCGCAACCCGAGTCAGGCAAACAACTTAACTCGGTCAACAGTGCCATTCGTCTATTACCTGGTCACCCGCAACGGCACCTTCCTCTGCCGCAACCATGCCTTCTTTGCCAGCGACGTGCGGGCGCCGTTTGGGCCAGGCAGCCTGGCGCCTCACGCCGAACAGTGCTGGGTGTGCTATCCCACACTGAGCCGCACCGCCCTGGAACTGGTCGTCGGGTTCTTCGATCGTGTCTACCGGCTCTACGGCGGAGAGGCCATCACGCTGCTGTTCTGGGACCTCCGCCGCCAGCGCTACAAACTGTGGGTGCCCGACCAACAGCCCACCGTGTGGGAGTCGGCCAGCGGCTATCGGACACCGACGAACGTGACCTGCCAGGCGCCGGTCCCACCGCCGGAGAACCATCTCCTGATGGGCGATATCCACAGCCATGCGGACCTGGATGCGTACGCATCGCATCAAGATCGGCTGGATGAACACTACCGCGACGGCGTCCACGTCGTGGTGGGCCGCATCGACGAGGAGCCGCCCCAATTCCACCTGGAAGTGGCCGTGGCCAGCGCCATGCTCAATGCCCTGTTCGCCTATGCCTGCGGCCAGCTCACCTACCAAGAGGTCCAGCTGGATATCCTCGAAGCCCGCTCCATGCCACAGTTTCCGCTTGCGGCTGACCAGATCCCCCCGCCCCCGGATGACACGTCCCCGGCATAACCGGCAAGAGCCTACCGCGGCGGAGACTACGGTACTCCGGTTCCCACCGGCGCCCTCCCGTTCCAAAGCTCGTCGATAGAAAAAGCCGACAATCCCTCCAGGGTGCCGACAACAAGGGCGCCGCCGAGCTGGATGGCGACCTTCGGCGTGACGGCCAAGGCAATCCGCTTGCGAACGTCCCCGGGCCCTGTGGCCAAGGTGAGCACGCCGTTGTGATCAAGATAGGCCAGGCGCGGTGCTGAATCGGCCAGCACCAGGGCTTCGACGATGTCCACGCCGGCTCGGTCCTGCCATCGCAGGCGGCCGGTGCCGTCGAGCACATAGAGGTATCCTGTCTGGGAGGCCACGATCACCTCGGCCTTGCCATCCCCCTCGATGTCAACCGAACGAAGCCGGTTGACGCCGTAGCCGAAGTTGTCAAAGCGCCAAAGCGTCTTGGAGCCCCGTCGCCCCGGACCCGCCTTGGGCAGTTTGGTCGCCACCAGGTCGCCGGTCGAGGAACCGTAGACCAGTTCAATCCGACCATCGCCGTCCAGGTCGGCCAGGGTGGCCCGCATATCGCCGATCGACGTGTAGAACGAAGCGAGCTTGGTGCCGTCGTGCCGGAAGGCGTGGAGATAACCGTAGTGGTCCGTGGCGAAGATCTCCAGCTTGCCGTCGCCGTCCGTGTCGGCAGTGAGGAAATCGATACTGCCGTGGAGGACGGCCCGTCGCGCTCGGGCCCGTTGCTTCCACTGGGCGTCGTAGATGTGCAGCTCATAGTTCTGTGTGCCGACAAGGATTTCCCTTCGCCCGTCCTGCTCCAGATCGCGCACGGCAACGGTGTAGGCCTGCCACGGGCGATCCCCGAAGTTCTGATTCCACACGGGCCCGCGGATCTGATGCTTGCTGATCAGTTCGCCACCGGCACTGAGCAGATGGACGTAGGTGTCCCCGCCCGCCACGACGACCTCCATTCCTTCGGCCGTCGCATCCAGTTCTCCCGCCTCCACGTCGTGGCAGGTGGCACCGAGTGGATAGGACCAGCGCACTCGCCCGTCGCCATCCAAGGCATACGCACAGGGGCCGGCCGCGGCGAGAATCTCCGGCGTGCCGTCTTGATCCAGATCGGCCAGCTTCAGCCTTCGCACGGGGCCTCGGTTTCCGAGTGGCCGCGTCCAGGTCGGCTTGGCCACAGGCAGCGACTCGATGGGCGGCCCCGGCGGCCCTTTGACCTCCGGCGCCGCTTCGGCCCACACATCGAGGAACTGGCGGATACCATCGGCGGAAACTCCACGGAGCCGAACGGCCACGCGCTGCCCATCGGCTGTTTGGGCGGTCGCCTTCAGCGAGGCCAGATCCAGTTCCAGGTTGCTGAGAGCCGGAGCGTCCACCATCGTCTCCCCAAGCCGCAGCGATCGGCCGTTGGCCCAGGCGATGTGCGACGAGGACAGATAGAGCATGTCGGCATCGAACTGGAGTCCATCGAACGAAGCACCACGCACCGCGCAAAGGGCACTGTCAGGGCCGACCACCAGCACCGCCCCTCGGCTCACGTGCCGGACTTGATAGCCCAGCGGCTCTGTTGATTCGTCCGTGTAGAGCAGGTTGGCCAGCTCTGCGGTCTCACCTGCGGCCAGCCGTCGGCTCATCCGCTGATACAGTTTGCACACGGGCACCACAATCCCCTTCGGGTGGGACCGCTTCACCGTCGATTGAACCTGATCAGACCACTTGATCCAGAACCGTTTGGCCGCCAGGGCCGCTATCTCGTCCTCGGTCGGTGCGGGAGCATCTTCAGCCTCGACCACCAGCCGCAGCTTGCCGTCGGCGTCGAACAGCATCAGTTTGTCCACGCGGACCGGCGGCCGTCGGCGCAGCGTCAGGCTGATCAGCTGCCGGCCGGCATCGGTCAGATTCAAGCTGATCGCCGACCGCGCGGCCCGCTTCGCGTCGTCCGGGCCGTAGCCCAACCGCGGTATGCCCCTGACAACCGTTGTGCCCTCGGAAGTGTGAACAAGGAGGGAATCCGAGGCGGTGTCCTCGCCGTAGGCGCGCACGGCCAGTCGGTACTCGCCCGCGGGCAGATCGACGGCCAAGGCGAGCGCCGATACGCCCCCGTGAAGGAGGGCGGCCTTCCCGCCCGACGCCTGGGGGTCCTCGACGATCGAAACCTCACGCCAGCGCCAAGGGACCTGGCCGCGCCGCACCACAAAGGCCCGCTCGCCGGCCAACGTTTCATCCCCGCGGTCTTCCACCTTCCATACCAGGTCCAAATCGTAATCGGCCGGCTCGCGCGCCGTCATACGGTCCAGGATCACCAGTGCGTCCCCCTTGCGCCAGAAGACGTAGCGCCGCCAATCGATACCGCAATAGTCCCGCACCTCAGTGCCCACCAGCCCGACGGGCCCGCCCAGATCCGACTGGCAGATCAGCCCGGCACAGCTCGGCACCAGTTGCTTGGATCGCCCGTTCTGGATGACCGACAGCATGTTATGCTCGGTCGTGTTCCGCGTCAGATAGTCGTGGTCCAGAAGCCATCGTTCGCCACGATCGACCAGCACAATGATGGCACCGGTATCGTAATGCAGGTGCCTGCCACGTCCGAAACCGTCCAACAGCGTGTACTGGGAAGCCTTGTCCCAGCTTTCGCGGAAGGCGATCTTGTCGATGGCCGACTCAGGGGGCACCTTGGGCGCAGAGACGGGTTCGTTGTAAAAGGACCGGCGCCTGGTGTATTCGTAGAGCTGGGGGTCGAGATGGAAGACGCGGATCCCCGTGAGGTGACCCGGCCGGCGCGATCTCACGTTGCGATGGAACGGGTTCTCCCAGCGCCCGTCGCTTACGTGATCAAGCACCCACAGGTAGCCCGGATCGCGATACCACCAGAACGCAAGGGGCACGGCGCGCTGAATCAACAGCGGAGCGCGGCCGATGCCCGAGTCGCCGAAGCCGGACAACCAGCCTCGGCTGTCGCAGATGCTGATCACATAGTCGGCGTATCGGCGCATCCGTCCGGACTGGAAAAACTCCAGGTTCCATTCGGCCAGGCAGTACCGTATCGTGTGGCCCATGGTGATAATGAGATAAGTATCGGCGTCCTCCTGGGGCTTCCACGATCGGGCCTGGGCGGTGAAACACGCCTTCGCTTTTTCCAAATACCGGTCGGCTTCGGGCAGAGCGTAATAGTCGCGGAAATACCGCGATCCGAAATACATCCCCAGCAGCGGAAAGGTGGTGTGGTTCCAGGTTACCAGGTCGTCGGTGCCGATGCGGGAATAGCCCGAGACATGACGCTTCAACGATCGCATGAATCGCAGGAAAGCCAGCGAGAACTCGTGCCGCTCGGCATCGGTCAAGAGCGGACATTCTTCGAATGCATCCCACGTGGCCAGGATTTGAGCCGAGTTGGTCTCTTCGGGCCAATCGCAGTCGGAGTCCGGATCATCGCGGTAGCGTTGGAGGATGCGGTGCAGGGTGGCGATGGCATGGCGGGCATAAGCTTCCTGGCCGGTCTTCAAGTATCGGCTGGCCGAGTCGAGGAAGACATGAAACGATGGAGAACGCTTGGACTGGAGCGACAAGATCACCGAGTCGGCCGGGGGCGGAGCGGTCGAGACTTCCAGCAGGTAGTCGACACCGGCCTTGGTCTTCCCCCGCCTGATCCGTTCTGCCAGCTTCCCCGCCGCCTCCACGGCGCAACTCTCGTTGCTGATACCAACGACCACCACATCGCCCCGGCCGTGCCAGGGGTAGGGATCGTAAACCGTACGCAAGCTGAAGCCGTTTGGGCCGGGCAACAGGGAATCCTCGTAGGCGTAGTAGTTGAAGTAGAGACGGGCGATGAGCCGGTTGTTGTTCACGTTGCCCAGGGCAATGACGGTGTGCGTTTCGGGCGAGATCTTTTGCGCGTCGCAGGACGTCCCCGGGCGCGTCGCGCCGAGCCTTTCGATCCCCTGGGCGATCCGCTCCGCCGCTTGCCGATACGCCGGTCGATCCGGACAGAGAATGGCCACCGGGCGAGTTTCGCCGCCAAGATCGATCCAGCGGTCGATCGGGCGAACCGGCCCAAGATCGTCCTGCTCGGCCTCCCCAGCCAAAGCGGAGTTGCATACAGCCGCTGCGACCGTGGCCCATAGCAACCATCTGTTCACTTGCCTCTCCTTTCAGAAAACGTGCCCCCGCCGCGATCGATTCTTACTGTACTCGAATCTCGGGCCGCCCGCACCGGGGGCCGCCCCCGCCGGGGATCCCGGCCAGGGCCGTAGCTCGCGTCGCTTGATTCCCTGGGAATGCCCGCTGTATGATACGCATCCTTGGCCACATCGATCGTTCGGGCCTCCGTTGACGTCCTGCCCGTCAGCCGGAACGTGCTTCGGTTGTGGGGGAAGCCCGGGCCGGGGGTTAACGGAGCGGCACCGCACGAGAGGGTGTGAAACGAGAACGGGAGGACCTCTGGATGGACCAATACGTGGCGGAGTTTGTGGGGACCGGTCTGTTGATCCTTTTGGGCAACGGCGTGGTGGGGAACGTGGTATTGGAAAGGACGAAAGGACACGGGTCCGGTTGGATTGTTATTACTCTCGGGTGGGGCATGGCTGTGTTTGTAGCAGTGTTTTGCGTCATGGACATCAGCGGCGCGCACATCAATCCTGCGGTCACGATCGGGCTGGCCGCTGCGGGGCGGTTCGGCTGGGACCAAACGGCCGGTTACCTCGTGGCGCAGTTGCTGGGCGGCACGGTGGGCGCTACACTGGTGTACCTCTTCTACCGTGACCACTACCGCGTGACGAGTGACCCGGAGGCGAAGCTTGCCACCTTTTGCACGGCACCAAGCATCCGCAACCTGCCGCTGAATCTGGTTTCGGAAGTCATCGGGACGTTCGTCCTCGTCTTTGCCGTACTCATGGCGGCTGAACCGTCTTTGGAATTCACCCCGGGTGCTGCTGGCGCCGGTCAGCTGAATAGCGCGAAGCTGGGGCTCGGCGCGCTGGGCGCGCTGCCGGTGGGCTTACTGGTCCTGGCCATTGGCCTCTCGCTAGGCGGCACGACGGGTTACGCCATCAATCCCGCCCGCGACCTGGGCCCGCGCATTGCCCACGCACTGCTGCCCATCCCCGGCAAACGCGACAGCGACTGGTCGTACGCATGGGTTCCCGTCGTCGGTCCCATCGTGGGTGGAGTGCTGGCAGCGCTGGTCGCTGGAGCCATGATAGGGACGTGAAAGCCTTTCGGGAGGTGAACGATGCTGTTGAAAGGCTATTCACCTTTCGGCGTAGTGATTGCCGCGGGGACGACGGCGCGGGAGCCGGTTTGGCGGTTTGACTGTGGCACGCCGGACTCGCCCGTCAGGGACGGCTATCGGCGTGTGACGGCCAAGGATGCCTACCAAGCGGAAGTCGGCTACGGCTGGGTGGGCGGCGAGCCGGTGGGTTTGGAGTTCCGGCGGCCGCGGCCTGATCCGCGCCAGCGCGGGTCGGCCCGCCAGTTTCTCTTGGCCGAGGCGTTCGACAACCATCGCAACGAACTGAACCGAGACGCGGTGGCCAGCCGGCGCGACCTGGCCTTTCGCCTGGACGTGCCCAACGGCACCTACCGCGTCCACGTCACCATGGGTGATCTATCGCGGGCCATCGGGTCGATCGACTTGCTGGTCGATGGCAAACCGATGGCAGAGCATCTGGCCGTGTGGTCGCCCGGCGGGTATCGGCTTTTGGATCGCACGCCGGCCGGCTGGTGGACCACCATCCGGGCGACCGTGAAGGTCACCGACGGGGCGATCACGATCGCTTGGAAGAAAAACCAGCAGTACTACGACCAGCAGATGGCCGAACAGGCCAAGTGGGAAACGCCGTATGCTCAATGGTACCATCGTGTGCCGATCATCCGCGAGCCGCCGTACCACTTCATCGGCTATCCGTTCGTCGGCCATGTGATCATGGCGATCGAGGTGACGCCGTATCGGCCGGGGCCGATGGAGTCGGTCGATGGCAAGCTGCGGTTGGTTCGCCCCGTCGACTCGCCGGCGCTGGAGCAAGTCATCGAGAAATACAACGCCGGAGATTTCGACGCGGCTTTGGCGGCACTGGACCGCGTCGAAGAGCCGCAAGCTCAGGTGGCTCGATCCGTCGCGGCCCTCTACCTGGCCGGACGCTTGGAAACCGAAGCCGAATTCCGACTGGTGCCGCAGGCCATCGACGTGCTGCGTCCGTACGTGGCCGAGCATCCGGACCAGTACGGCGTGGTCGAGCTGCTGTCCGACGCGGAAATCTTCCAGCGCGCCATACAGATCCATTCGACGCGCGGCCAGCTCGGCAAGAACCACTTCATCGAAAACGACAAAGCCATCGCCTGGTGGTGGATGATTCAGCCCGATTCGCCCCTCTTTGACAAGGCTCGGCTGCACATCGCCCGGGCCGCTCACATGCTCAAGCCCTACTTTCCCACGCTGGGCACCGAACGGCAGATCTTCCTGGAACTGGAGAAGAAGTGTCCGGGCAATCGCTTTGTCAGATACCACCTGCATCAACAGTGGGAGCCCCATGGCGGCGGCGGTGACTACTACGATTGGGTCATGCAGGACTACGCGGCGAGAGCGCAAGGAGCCCCGGACTGGGTGCAGGCCATCTATCCGGCCTTTGCGGGGCTGGTCGATCTGTCCGAGTGGTGGATTCGGTTCCGCCAGGAGCCCGAGGGGACGATCGGCGGCGGCTGGGGAGACGACGTCGAGCTGGTCGGGTTGTTCGGCTACTACGGCCTGGTCAGCCGCGACGTCTCGGAGCTGTGTCTTCGCGGCACGGCCAAGCTGGTCGACGGCGTGTGGAACCTGTCGGAAGTCGATCCGGAGATCGGTTACTGCCTGCCCATGGCCGACGCCGAACACACGGCCGAATGGACGGGCAACACGCTGGGCATGATGATGCAGATCGACTACGGCAATCCGGTGTGGATCGAGCGGAGCATGAAGACGGCCAAGCTGATCCGCGACTTGTGGACCGACTACGACAAGCACGGCCGGCGTCATTTCCGGTCCAATTTCCTCGGCGCCGCGCAAGTCGGATCGGGCGAGCGCATGAACGATTCGTGGATCAACTACCGGGCGGTCAGCCCGGCCACGGCCGTGCTCCACTACAACGGCAACCCGACCATCGCTCGGCTGTACATCGAGCTGGCCGACGCCTGGCTGGCCGCGGCGATGTCGACCGACCGAGGCAAACCGCGCGGTGTCATCCCCGCCCAGGTCTCCTTCCCGGACGGCATCCTGGGCGGCACCAGCTCGCCCAACTGGTACACGGCCAGCCATCCGCCCGGCACGGTGAACTACGACTGGCAGCACCAGCCGTACAAGGGCTATCTGCTCGATATCTTCTTTGCCGCCTACCAGCAGACGGGCGACCCGAAATACTTTGAACCGCTAAGGCTGGAGTACGAGCTGGCGGCCAAACACGGATACGCCGCACGAGCGCCGAGCCCGATGCAGCACGCCCCGCGGCGGCGCGGCCCCGTTGACGTCCAAGCCTCGCCCGGCAGCGAACGATGGGTCGCCGCCCACTTGGCCATGACTCACCGCTGGCTGGACGCCAAACGGATCGTGGAAGGCCGGCAGGGCACGCTCGAAGATCGTTGGACCCGGGAGCAGATCATCGAAAGCGGCCGGAGCTGTTTCGAGCATCTGCGCACGCACTGGCCGATGATGACCACCGAGGCCGGCCCGACCGACCGCGTGGGCTTTCACGGCATGGTGAATCCCTTTTTCATCTATACGGGTGGAAGCTTCGGCGGTCCGCTGCTGAAGGCGGCCGTGACCTACGAGAACACGACCAAAGACTTCGCCGCCGCAGTGGTCGCTGCCGATCCGCAGGGCCTTCGTATCTGGTTTTACAGCCTGACGGAGGACCGGCGAACCATCGGCATCCTGCCGTGGGAGCTGGAGCCGGGCAGCACGTACCGTCTCGTGTACGGTATCGACTCCGACGTCGACGGCCGCATCGACCAGATCGCCCAAGAGCGGACGTTTGTGCTGCCGCAGCGAGGCTGGCCGATTCGCGCCGCCATCAAGCCGCGAACCCCCTACGTCATCGAAGTGGACCAGACCCGGCGCGGTCGGCCCGCCGGTCCGGCTCCCGATCCCGGCCTGTCGTCGGAAGATATCCGCTACGACGCCGATCGCCACCTGCTGATGGCTCGGATCCACAACGTCGGCTCCAAAGCCGTACGCGGCGTTCCCGTCGCATTCTATGAGGGCGACCCGAAAGGGGGCGGCCGGCTGATCGGCGTGGCGACGGTTCCCAACATCGAAGCCCCGAACGACCTGGAGCCGAAGACCGTGACCGTGGGCGTCAACCACGCGATCGAGGAGCCGACGGACGTCTACGTCGTCATCGACCCCGATGCCAAGATCTCTGAAGAAATCACTACATTGAACAACGTGGCCCACAAACGGCTGCCGGAGCCGGTGGAAGATCATGATGTTCCGTGTGCTGCATCCACACGGGGAGGCGGGGCCGGGGGAGCTGTTTACGGCGAGATCGGAAAGGTTTTGCGGCCGAGGGATTCTTGAAGTACGCTCATACGGTGGCCCGCAGCGGCGGGCCTGCCGGTATCGGCGGTTTTGGTGTTCGGCTGATCATGGCATTTCAGTTTCTTTGTCCCCGAGGGCATCGGCTTCAGGTGGAGGATACGATGATCGGGCGGCCGTGCCGGTGCCCCTTTTGCGACGTGGCCTTCTTGGTACCTCCGCCGTCGCCTGACGTGCCGGCTTCGTCAACGGCCCCTGGGGCTTCGCTGCCTGGTTCCGACGATGCGGGGGCAGAGCGGGGGACCGGCCAAGGGCCAGCGGCGCCC
>DQVB01000567.1 GCA_015661985.1 Planctomycetota bacterium
GCGGAATAGAGCTCGGCGTTCACCTGTTCGTTGAGAGCCTCTTGCACGGTCGGGCTGAGCATGGGTAAGTCCCTTTCGCTGCTGGCTTCTGGTTCGTGGCTTCTGGTTCGTAACTCGGCAGGAAGTCTTATTCTCACCGCTTGGCCATCGAAGGCAAGTCCCTTCGGATCCCTGCCGGGCAGGTGTCCCCCGGGGGCTACCTGAACCGCGGGCGGGACCTCGAGGCGACGAGGCCGAATCCACACCCTCCAGCAGGGGGTTGGTGGTCTCTATCGTGGGGGGCAGGTGCAGCCAAGGCGGATTCGCCGCGGGTATACTCATGTGGGTACGGGAGGGGCGTGGTTTTCCCCATTGGTTCCCCTGGCTGCTCTCGTAGCACGGGGGACGTGTCGGGGTAGAATGGCAAGAGAAAATCGTCGACCGTCGGGAGTATGTCGTGCTGGCCTATTTGCTCCTCCTGTTCGTTCTCTTGCCCCTGGTTGAGCTGGCTCTGTTGTTGTGGCTGGCTGAGCAGATGGGGTGGCTGTTTACGTTGGGCTTGGTGATTTTCACCGGCGTTCTGGGGGCGTCGTTAGCCCGCCACCAGGGCCTACGCTGCTGGATGGAGGTCCAGCGGAAGCTCAACCGAGGCGAGTTGCCGGCAGACAACCTTTTGGACGGCCTGATGATCCTGCTGGCCGGTGCCGTCCTAATCACGCCCGGGGTGATCACCGACGCGGCGGGGTTCGCTTTGCTGGTGCCGCCCGTGCGGCGGGCCATCCGCAAGGCTTTGGCCCGCCGGCTCAGAAGCCGGATGGTAGTCACCTCGTTCACTGGCCGTTCCCCTTTCCCCCCGGACGGCGAAGACGTGATCGACGTGGACCACCGGCCCGTGGACGACCCGGAGTGACTGACCGCACGGGGTTGGCTCCGTCGCGAGAACAAGCAACTCGGGGCCATCTGGGGATCAGCGCAATGGGGTGCCGACAACTACCTCGGTGGCACGCAGCTCCGCCATTGGGCGGGGCCGGTGGCCAGCCTGCCGCGTGTTCCGCCCCTGGGGGCGTGTTTTGGCCCTCTCCAGATGCCTATAATCTTTATGGTGACGGCCATTGGCCACCTGGCGGCGCACCGCCCGCACTTTTTGGTCGCCCCGGAAGCAAAGCGTTTGGGCCCTTCACGGGGCGCCGATCGACCACGAATTGTGGATCTCGGGCTCGCCTTGGGCCTGGTCGTTTAACGGCAAGCCGCAGGTGACTGCCACATCAGTAGCACCGACGCCTTTGGCTTGCCGTTAGACAACGGACCGCCGCAGGCGGCCTCGTCTTCCCACCGGAGTCTTGGAAGACGCGTAGATCATTACGTTGCGGCTTTTGCGCGGGCTGCACACATGTTGGTGGGTCCCATGCCGGGTGCGGCTCAGGGCGGCCAGCTCGGCAAACCGTCACCATCCGCAGTGACACTCGGCAAGTGTCACCCACTTTGCCTGCGGCCAACGGCCGCGTGAAGGATTGATCCCCGAACCGAGTGGACAGATGAGCATTACAGTCGACGACACAACTCAGGCGACGTTTGAATTTGAGCCGTATCGGTCGCTGGACGACCGGACGCTGACCGAGCGGATCCAAGCGGTCCGGAAGCGGATGGGCCGGCGGCTCTTGATCCTGGGGCATCATTACCAGCGGGACGAAGTGATCGGGCTGGCCGACCTGCGCGGCGATAGCTACAAGCTGAGCGCCTTGGCCGCCGAGAATGGCGACTGCCGGGCGATCGCCTTTTGCGGCGTCCATTTCATGGCCGAGACGGCCGATATCCTGGCCAACCGGCCCCGGCGGGTGGCCGAACGGGGCGGGGAGCGGGTGACGGTGATCCTGCCGGACATGGCCGCGGGCTGTTCAATGGCTGACATGGCCGACCTGGATCAGGTAGAAGACTGCTGGGAGCAGCTTTCCGAGGTGATCGACACCGAGGATCTGATGCCGGTCACCTACGTCAACTCGGCGGCTTCGCTAAAGGCCTTTTGCGGGCGCCGGGGCGGGATCGTGTGCACTTCGTCCAACGCCCGGTCTGTCTTGGAGTGGGCTTTCGCTCGACGGAGGCGCGTGCTGTTTTTCCCCGACCAGCACCTGGGCCGCAACACGGCCTTGGATATGGGCATCCGGCTTGACGCGATGCCGGTGTGGAATCCCCATGCCGACTGGCTGGGCGGCAACACGCCTGAGGCCATCCGCCAGAGCCGCGTGATCCTGTGGCAAGGCCATTGCAGCGTGCACCAGGTGTTCCGGCCCGAGCATGTGCAGCGGTTCCGTCAGCAGTATCCGGGGATCAAGATCCTGGTTCACCCGGAGTGCATGATGGAAGTGGTGGCCCAGGCGGATGTGAAAGGCTCGACCGCCGCGATCATCAAAGCAGTCGAACAGGCGCCGCCGGGCACCCGGTGGGCCATCGGCACGGAGCTGCATCTGGTGAACCGGCTCAAGCAGGAACACCCCGAACAGGAGATCCACTTCCTTTCACCGGTCGTCTGTATGTGCGCCACCATGTACCGCATCGACTTGGCTCATCTCTGCTGGGCCCTGGAAAACCTGGCCGCGGGTACGCCCGTGGGCGTGATCCGCGTAGACGACCAGACAGCCCACTATGCGTTGGAAGCCCTCCAGCGTATGCTGGAAGTGAAATAACCGGTCTGTGTTATCCTGGGACGGCCAAGGAGCGCAGTCGCCAAGTCTGGAAGCCACGTCAAGAAGCACCTTTGAACACGGCTGCCATGGGCAGCCATCTCTGGCTTGCGGTATCTTGTCCGTTTCGGTATCCGTTGACGGCTCGAGGCCCCGGCCCCCCACCGGCACGACGCCGGTCGAGGACTGGCAAAAGCCACGATGCGAGGCGTGAAGGGGTACCGCATTCCAAAGCGCCCGGTGAACGCCTACAGCCCTTCCTTGGCGCGAAAGCCCGGCATTTTCGAAATGCCGGGCTTTTTGTTGGTCACCTTGTTCAGTCACGGCTCCTCAGTGCCGCCGACCGCGCAGGAACGCGGCACCGGGCGTCGGCCGATTGCGTTGCGGTCGCGCGGCCCAAAAGCCGATCATGATCCAAGGAGGTGATCATGTCCAGGCTAGTTCCACTGACCACACTACTGTCTCTTGTAGTGGGGGGTGTCTACCTCTTCAACCGCTACGAAATCCGAGGCTTGGACCGGTTGGACCTCCAACCGCGCGGGACAACGCCAGCCGGGTCGACTTCTGAATTTGGCCAATCTGTGGCCCCCGACAGTGGCGAACAGCCCGATGTGGCCCTGCGGCGACGGCCGTGGATTCGCATCGCGGCCTTCCATTTCGGCCCCGTCGACCAGGCCAAGATGGCCCGGCAACATGTGATGGGCGGCATTGTGCAGATCATACGGGATTTCGACATCGTGGCTGTTCAGGACATCCGGGCCGAGAACCCTGCCCCGCTGGTGCAACTGATCGAGTTGGTCAATGCTGGCGGGCGACACTACGACTTTGCCGTCTCCAGCGACGTGGGCCGCAAGCCCCTGGGGCGTTACGGCGCGTTTCTCTACGACAAGCAGACCATCCAGATCGACCCGGCCACCGTGTGTCGGGTCAGCGATCCCACGGGCAGCTTCCGCTGGCCCCCCCTGGTGGCCGCCTTCCGAACTCGCGGGGTGCAGCCCTCGCAAGCCTTTACCTTCACGCTGATCAGCGTCCAGGTGGACCGAAGCCGGGCCGCAGCCGAAGTAGACCTGCTGGACGATGTCTATCGGGCCGTTCGCGACGATGGCCGGGGCGAGGATGACGTGATCCTGCTTGGGTACCTGGGGGCCGACACCCAACACCTCGGCCAGCTGGCAGCGCTGCCCTACAGCCGGTCGGTCGCAGGCCCTTTGCCCACGGCCACCCGTGGTACGGGCACGGTCGACCACATCCTGCTGGACGCCATGGCCACGGTGGAGTTCACCGGCCGAGCCGGCGTGGTTGACATCATGCGACGCCTGAACCTGTCCATGCCCGAAGCCGTGGAGGTTTCCGAGCACCTGCCGGTATGGGCAGAATTCAGTATTTTCGAAGGCGGCCAATCGGGATTCAGCACTCCAGAGTAGACAATAGTAGCCGATTGTGCCGCACACTGCCGGCCAATCCCGACCTCTATGGCATTCTTGTCAGCCGTACTTGTTACAAGTGTCCTTTGTTGCGCTGCCAGAACTTCGCCCGAGCGGCTACAATGATTGAAGCCGGTGGGTAGCCGGTTCTCCGCTTGAGGAGGTAGTGCGATGCGTTGGTGGGACCAGGATTGTTTCGACGAGTTCGACGTGGCCGATCCGCTGCAGGACCAGCGGATGGTGCCGGTCGACGACGACGAGGCCGAGCGATTGGAGCAGCTTTGCTTGGCTGGCACGCCGGGGCCGCTGGTGATCGACGACCGATCCGACGGCGACGGCGTGGTCGTGGCCACATTGCCCGATGGGCGGATGATCGTCAGTCGACACGTGGCGGTACGTAGTCAGGAGGAGAGCGAGGCTGCGATCCAGGCAGACGCCGAGCTGATCTGCCGGGCCCGTTGCATGGTCTTGCGGATGGTACGCGACCGGCGGTTGTGGCGCAAGCGCGAGCAGCATCTGCTGGAACGGATCGACCAGTTGGAGAAGCAGTTGGAGCAGGCCCGGACGGCGGTCGATCAGATGGTGACCGCCAGCCAACCACTCCGGCCCCGGCAGCCTCGGTAAAGCCCCATTTGACCGGCTCAGCGTTTCTCTGAGGCCGTTGGTTCGTGCCGCGCGGTTTCACGCCCGCCCGCGGCGCGAGCTTTCCGGCGCCCTGTCGGTGGTCCGGGTGCCACAGCCGATCGGGTCCGCTCGGGCGGTCCCAGCCGCCTGGGATTTGCTGTTGCCGCTCACCCGCGCGCAAAACCGACAACCTTGCCGATCTCTTCGAATTCGATCCACAGCTTATCGCCGCGGAATTCGAAGGATCGGAGGAAGGAACCTCGTTCGTCGATTTGCATCATCAGCGTTTGGCCTTCGACCTTCCATGTGCCGGTTTCCGCCGCCCACCGAGGTTCTCCCGTAGGTGGGATAGTGGCCAAGCGGCTTTGGAACCAGCCGTTGGGCGAGAAACGGAGGGTCCACTCCACCCGGTCGGTCTCCGTGGCCCCGGCGAAGATCCACGTGCCGAAGAGCTGCTGGGCTATCTGGTCCTCGTCGCCCTCTCCCTCGTCTTCCTGAGTATATTCTTCGATTGCAAACTGTTCCGCGTCCAGTTCGGCGGCCGTGGCCCGGTCGCGGTTGGCCGCTTCGGTCTGGCCGAGTTCTTCCAACGCCATTGCGCAGTTGTCGTAATAGAGGGCTTCTTCCGGGTCCAGTTGGATGGCACGGGTGAGGTCGGCCACTGCCTCTTGATAGCGCTCGAGCCGGAGCTGCGCCACGCCGCGCGAATTGTAGAAATCAGAGTCGCTCTCATTCAGCTTGATGGCTTCAGTGTAGGCTTTTGCAGCCAGGTCGAACTGTTCCAGTTCAAAGAGGGCTTCCCCCAGGTTGAACAGATAATGCGGGTCCCCGGCGTTCAACTGCCAGGCCTTCACAAACGCCTCGGCGCCTTGCTTGTATTGGCCCAACAGGTAGCGGCAGCACCCCAATTCGTTGAGGTAAGCGTCGTTGTTTGGCGCAAGCTGCAAGGCCATCTGGTAATCGTTGATTGCCCCTTCGATCCGATCTTGCTGTTTGCGGGCTTCGGCGCGGCGAGCGAAGGAGGCCGCTTCATCAGGATCCGGGCGGATGGCCTGGGTGAAGTCGGCCTCGGCCAACTCCGGGCGGTCCATTTCCAGTTGGCTGAGGCCCCGCTGGAAGTACGCCACCGGCTCCCGGAGGTGCAGCTGAATGAATGCGGTCGAGGCGGCGGTGGCAGCGTCGTACTCACCCAGTCGATGCAGCGCGATCCCCTGCCCGCCCAATGCCAGGACGTTTTGTGGATCGAGTTCCAGGGAGCGCTGGAGATCCGCCTTGGCCGTCCGCGGATCGCCCTTGGCCAGGAACGCCCAGGCGCGAGAGATGTAGGCATCCAGAGACGAGGGGCCCATACGTATGGCGGCGGTAAAGTCGCTCACAGCGGAACCCAGGCGCCCTTCCTCGACGTGACGCATTCTGCGGCGGACGTAGTGTTCGGCTGAGGCGGGTGTGGCCAGCGGAAGGGCTTCGGCCAAGTACTGGCGCACCTCCTGGACGTCCAGAAATGTGCTCACCGAGCGAGCCTTCTTGTGGTAAGCGAAGACAACAGCCGCCAACTGGCCTCGACCGTTGACCACCGGGGCGCCGCTGGCGCCGGGGTTCACCTCGGCGTCGGACTGCACCACTCGCACTGGAGCTCCCTCGCCGACGGTCATGGGCACCATCTGCCGAACGCAACCGGTGCGGTAGCCCCACAAACCGCCACTGTACCACCCGGCCATGCCAACGATGTGGACGCGCTGGGCCGGAGAGAAGCTCTCTGGGGCCAGTGTCAGAGCAACCCCCTCGGTCGGCACCGAACGGACCTGGATCAGCGCCAGGTCACGACGCTTGTCGCTGTGGATCACCGCCGCCCGCACGCTTGCAGCGCTACGGAAAAACCGCTCCCGGTCGTTCAACAAGGAGCCCTCTTCCAAGGAAAGTTGACCTGTACCACTTCGCAGCCGTCGATGACATACTGATTGGTCACCAGCAAGCGTCGCTGGACGTCCACGATCCAGGCAGTGCCGGCGTACACACCATCCCGGTGCTCGGTCACCACACAGGCCGCGGCCTTCAGTGTCTGGCAGGTTAATCTGGCGCGGCGAAAAGGACGTCCGTGATGGGGCGGCGCACGGCAGGACGTCTTCCGGCGCGGCTAGTGCGCTTACCGGGGGGCTCACCCCGTGTGGCCGCGATCGGCGCCGTGAGGATGACCAGCAAGGCTGAGGCCAGGGCCAGCGTGTGGAAGGCCCGGCCGGTTTGGGGTGGCTTCAGGATTCTGGACCGGCTGAGGCGGGACATGATCGTGCTGCTTTCCGCCGCAGGGTCTGGGATGGCTCGTTGTAAACCTCCACTGCCAATACGGCCAAGCACGGTTCCTGTGACAGTTGGCCGGCAAGAACAAGAACCGGTAAGCTCGAGTTTTGCCGTTCTTGGTGGTTGCGGATAGGCTATTCGCCGCAACTAATTGCGTA
>DQVB01000371.1 GCA_015661985.1 Planctomycetota bacterium
TCAGGCGCGATCGGCGCAGGCGTTTGGGCATCGGTGCTCGGACCTCGATCCGCCCCCGCCTCGGACGGAGCCGATGGGACAGCGTGGGACGCCCGTCGCAGGCGGGCCAGTTCCGTTTCGATCTCCAGCCGCTTGATCTTCAGCAGAACGGCTTCCGCCTCCAGCTTGACCTGCTCCACCTCCCGCTGGAGCTCTTGCGGGGTTTTGGCCCCGGGGCCTTTTCTGGAGCCGGCATTCGAGCTACTCATCAGGAATCCCCCGCCCGACCGGCAAGTGGCGGATCGCAGATCGCTCACCCGCCGGTGAATCGACCGCGGCTGGCGCGGCTGCCGAAGAGTTGCTCCTGATCCAAACGACATGGTACCCGCCGGCCCCCGCGAGAACAACCACCACCCGATGGAGGGGCCGGCCTCCAGGCTACCTGCGCCTGCAAACAAGCTGGGCGATCCGCCCCGGCGAAAGCTCGTCCAAACGGTCGACCACCAGATCGGCTTGCGTGAACATCTCCCGGTGTCGCCCCGTGCTGACCAGGGCAACAGCCGCCATGCCGGCCGCCTTGGCCGCCTGAATCCCCTGCGGGGCATCCTCCACCACGGCGCAGCGATGCGGCGCCACGCCCAACCGCCGTGAAGCGATGAGGAACACTTCCGGGTCCGGCTTGCCGCGGCTGACGTCCCCACCGGTCACCACCGCATCGAACACGTGGCGGCCACCCAGCCGCTGGAGCACCAACTCCACGTTGGCCGGGGGGCCTGATGAACCGACGGCCAAGGCAAAACCGGCCTCGTTCAGCGCACGCAGCAAGGCCATCGCCCCGGGCATGACCGGGAAGTCGGCCGCCAAGATGCGCCGAAAGGCCGCCTCCTTCTGCTCGTCCAACGCAGCGATCTTCTCCTCCGAATACGCCACGCCCCAATCGGCAATGATCTCCCGGCTGGTTCGCCCGAATTGCGACGCAAACTCCGCTTCGCTGATCTGCCGCCCCTCCTTGGCCGCTACCTCCTGCCAGCTCCGCAGGTGGGCGTAGTAACTGTCCACCAACACACCGTCCATGTCAAAAATCACCGCCAATCGATCTTGCATCATCCCTCCATCCACGGTTCTGCCTTCCTCGTGCGCCCGGCCCGGGAAGCCTCACCCTCAATCACCGTAGGGCGTGCGGCCGAACCGAACAACGCTCGGGTACACCTCCGGCGCGATAGACCATGTCCCTGAGGAACCCAGATTCTAAGTGAAGAAACTACGAAACGCATCAAGGGTACTTCACCCCGGGGCCCAGCACTGACGGGTTCACCCGGGCAATCTGGGAAGGCTGAGACGAGACTGCCGATCCTGCGGAACGGCTCAAGATCCGGGACTTTGACGGTCGATAGGATTGAAGGGTTTGGCATGCCCGGGCGAAGCGGGGCGGAAAGATCAGGGGCGTGGCCCACGCCCCTCGAAGGGCCCTGACATGGAGCGATCCCGACGGACCGCTCTTGTACAGCCACTGGAGCTTGCCACGCGAAAGGCTCAGGTTGGATCTACCCCCATGTGGCGCCAATTGTTTGGACCGCTACGTCTGTTGGCCACATCCCTCGTGGCCGAACGTTCCCCCCGGCAATTGGCCGCGGGCTTCGCCCTGGGCATGGTACTGGGGCTGGTGCCCAAAGGGAACCTGACGGCGGTCGGCTTGGGACTGGTTCTGTTCACCTGCCGCGTCAACCTCGGTGCAGGGCTGTTGGCGGCGGCCGTCTTTTCCTGGGCGGGCGTCTGGTTTGATCCGGCCGCTGACGATTTGGGTCACCTGCTTTTGGGTGCAGGGTGGCTGACGCCCTTGTGGACGGCGCTATACAACGTGCCGGTGGCGCGATGGAGCGGCTTCAACAACACCGTCGTCCTGGGGAACCTTGGCCTCGGCCTGATCCTTTTCTATCCGGTCTACGTCGTCAGCCTCGCGGTGTTCGAGCGCATTGCGCGCCCGGTGGGGATGTGGGTCCGGAAGTATCGGCTCGCCGCGGTGCTTTTCGGCGCCGAGGTGGCGGGCCATTGGAGGGTAGGGTGATTCGCTGGCGCTATCTAGGCCCGCGGCTGGCTCTTCTGGCCCTCGTGGCCGTGGGGCTGTGGGTGGCCGTGGACCCGTTGGTCGAGCGGGCGTTGGTTTCCTTTGGCCAGAAGTTGACCGGGGCCCGGGTGGAAGTGGGTGATGTCGACACCTGGCTGCTGGGTCCCCGCATCGAGTTGTCCGACCTGCAAGTGGCCGACCCGCAGCGCCCGCAAGAGAATCTGTTCGAGTTGAGCCAAGCTGTGCTCGAGCTGGAACCCGGCCCGCTGTTGGACAGGAAGTTGATCGTGCGCAGGGCCCTCGTGCGCGGCTTGAGGTTCAACACGTTGCGCACCACATCCGGTGAACTGCCTCAGGACACTCGTCGCTGGTCCTTCGATCTGCAATGGGACGGATCTGCGTTGGCGGAAACAGGCCTTTCGGCTTTCCGACAATTGGCCACCGCGATCCGGCAAGACATGGAAAACCAGTTCGAATCGCCGGCCCTGCTGCGCCGGACAGCCGAGTGGTGGCAGGCGGAACTCAACCGGCTAGAGAAACAAGTCGAATCGCTGGTGGCCCAGGTCCAAGAGCTGCAGAGCACGGTCGAGTCGGTGGCCACGTTGGACAACCCGGTTCAACAAGCGGAAGCATTCCAGCGAGTCCTGTACCAGGCGACGGAAACCCGCAGCCAATTCGCCCAGGCCGTCGCCCAATTGAAGCAGCTCCAAGAGCAATGGCCGGAAGACCGCCGGCAGCTGGAGGAAGCTGCCCGGCGCGACGCCGAACGCATCGAGCAGCTGGCTCAGTGGCACGGCCTCTCGCCACAAGCCCTCTCCCATTACATGTTGGGCCCGGAGGCCGAACAGCGGTTGGTCAGGACGCTGGCGTGGATCGAAATGGCTCGCCGCTATCTGCCGCGCCGCGTACAGCAGCGCCGGCCCGTCCGCGGTCGGGGAACCACCTATGTCTTCCCCGGGCCGACGCCTCTGCCGGACCTGTTGGTCCAATCGCTCTTGGTGGAAGGGGAAGGCACCTACGGCGGTCGGCCCTGGTCGTTTGCCGGCCGCGTGGAGGGCCTTACCCCCCAGCCGTGGATTTACGGACGGCCCACTCGGCTGGCGGCACGCGCTCGAGGGGCGATCGAGATGACCGTCCAGGTCTATTTGGACAACCGCCCCGGAGGGTGTGACCGGTTCGTCTTGAATTGCCCACGGCTCAAACAGCCTGGCCTGATGCTCGGCCGGCCCGGCGAAGTGGCCCTCCGCGTTGCCCCGGCAACCGCCCGGGCGTCGGCGGTCGTCGACGTGACGGACCAGCGGCTGGAAGGCCGGCTCGACTTCGAGCAGGACGATCTCCAATTGGCCCTCTCACTGCCCCAACAGCTCGGGGGCCAACCGCTGGCCACCGTCCTCTCCGAAGCCCTGAACGATGTCCGCTCCCTGCGGCTTTCCGTGTCGCTGGTCAGCCAGGGGGAGAGGATCCGTTGCCGGCTGGAGACCGATTTCGGCCAGCAGCTGGCCGAGGCCTTCGACCGCGCGGCCCGCGGGCAGCTGCAGCGGTGGCGCGAGGAAGCGCTGGCGCGGCTCAACCGGCAGATGGCCTCGCAGTTGGCCGCCCTGGACGAAACGCTCCGCGTGCGGCAGCACGACATTCTCAACGGGCTCGAGCTGGGTGAACAGCAAATCCAGCGAGTCAAGCAGCAGGCCCTGGGCGGCAGGTCCCTTGAGCGAATGTTGCTCGGCCGCGACCTACCGCTGGGCGACCTTCTCCGCTGAAGTCGCCGGTGCGAACGGTCCGAAGGCGTCGCAGGCGACCGGACCGGATAGGGTCCGGGTTGCCGAAGTGCCCCGGATTCTACCTTCGGTCTCTGGGAGAGGGGCTTCCTGCGTCTCCCAAAGGGGATGACAGTCACCGTGGTGCCCAATGACAGCGTCTGGAGGAAGCCGAGGAAGCCGGGCACGACGGCCAGGTCTTTTTCAGGGCGCGGCACATGAGCATAATAGTTCGCCGGCCGGGGACAGATGGTTATGCATGGCGGACGGCTCCATGAATTGTCGCTGGGGATGCTGGATCGGCTTGGTCGTGTGGCTTGTGGCCTGCCAGATCGTTCAAGGCGGTGAGGTCGGAACACAGGCCGGACACGATCACCTGGGCCCCCAGGAACTGGCGCTGTCGCCCGACGGCCGTCTGCTCTATGTGGCCTGCACCGATGCGGGCCAAGTGGCATGGGTGCGGTTGCCTGAAGGCGACCTCGTGCGCCGCGTGGCGGTACCGGGCCGACCGACCGGCCTGGCCGTCACGCCCGACGGGAGCCGATTGGCCGTCACCTGCGCCGCTCCGCGAAGCACCGTGATGGTGCTGGACGCTGTTTCGGGCCGGCGGCTGGCGGCGATCCCCGCCGGCCACACAGCCATGGGACCCGTCCTCGGTCCTGACGGCCACACCCTGTATGTGTGCAATCGCTTTGATCACGACGTCTCCGTGATCGACCTGAGGAGGGCCCAGGAGGTGGCGCGAGTGGCTGCGGTGCGCGAGCCGGTGGATGCAGCGGTCACGCCGGACGGCCGCGCAGTGCTGGTGGCCAATCACTTGCCCCTGATGCGAGCCAACGTGACGCTGCTCGAGGAGGTCACGCCGGTCGTCACGCTCATCGACACACGTACCCATCGCACGACGGAGCTGAAATTGCCCAGCGGTTCGCACAGTTTGCGCGCGGTGAGCGTCACGCCCGACGGGCGTTACGCCATGGTGACACACCTGTTGGGCAACTTTCAGGAGACGCCCTTCCGGGTCGACATGGGATGGATCAATACGAACGTGGTGAGCATCATCGAGTTGGCCGAGTACCGGCTCAAGGCCACCATCGGCCTGGACGAACTCGACCTGGGCGCGGGCAACCCCTGGGACGTGGCCATTTCGCCGGACGGCCAGCGGGTCTGCGTCAGTCTGTCCGGGACGCACCAGATGGGGCTGATCGGGACGTCGGAGCTGGTCAGCGAAGAGGCGCGTCGCACCATGTCCCCCATGATGGGCGTTTGGCCCATCTATCTCAGCCTAGGGGCGAGCCTCTGGCGGAGAGTGGATCTCGCCGGCCAGGGGCCCCGGGGGATAGCGGCCCGCGCCGGGCGGGCGTACGTGGCCGAGTATTTCAGTGACACGGTGGCCGTGGTCAACTTGGAGGGGGGCGGCAATGGCCAGCCGCAGCGTATCCGGCTGGGGCCCCCGCCCACGCTGAGCGCCGCGCGCCGGGGCGAGATGCTTTTCCACGACGCCACGCTTTGCTACCAACACTGGCAGAGCTGTGCCAGTTGTCACCCGGACGGACGCACCGATGCGCTGAACTGGGACTTACTGAACGACGGATCGGGCAATCCCAAGAACACTCGGAGCCTGGTATGGTCTCACCGCACCCCGCCCGTGATGGCCTTGGGCGTGCGGCCTTCGGCCGAAGCGGCGGTCCGCGCGGGGCTGGTTCACATCCTGTTCGCCGACCGGCCTGAAGAAGAAGCGGCGGCGATCGACGCCTATCTGCGGTCCCTGACGCCTGTGCCCAGCCCCTATTTGGTCGGAGGACGGCTCAGCCGAGCCGCCCGGCGGGGCCAGCGGCTGTTTCTCAGCCCCCGCACCGGGTGCCGCAATTGCCACCCGCCCCCTTTGTACACGGACCTGAAGTCACATGACGTAGGCACCCAGGGCCGTTACGGGCGTAACGCCCGCTTCGATACGCCCACCCTGGTGGAAGTGTGGCGTACGGCGCCCTACCTGCACGATGGACGGTATACGAGCGTGCGTCAGCTACTGGTCGAGGGCCACCATGGTCTGAGCCCCCAACGAATGGAAGAGCTCAGCCAACAGGATATCGACGACCTGGTCGAGTTCGTGCTGTCGCTCTGACGGGTCGAAGGCGGAGACGAGGGGGCGGAAAAAAAAGACCAGGCCACCGGGCACAAATCCACTCCCCGACCCATCCCATCCGCCCCTACGGCAACTCGATCTTGTTGATCTTCACCCGGGTGTAGAGCTGGCGGTGACCGATCTTGCGGCGATAGTTCTTCCGACGGCGGAACTTTTGTACGACGATCTTGGGGCCCTGGGCCACCCCCACCACTTCAGCGGTGACCGTGGCCGACTCGATGGTGGGGCAACCCAGGCGAATACCGTCGTCGTCACGGACGGCAAGCACCCGTTGGAAGACAACCTGGTTGCCGCGAGACACGTCGCGGTAGTCGATATCGATCTGTTGACCTTCCTCCACTTTGAACTGGCGTCCGCCGTCTTCAATGATCGCGTACATGAGAGGGAACCTTCTGGGATGTAATGGCTGTTTTCGGCTTCGGGGGGTGCCCGGTTGTCTGGTGGCCGCTGCCGCGCCCCTGGTACCTTGCCCGGCGGCTTCCGGTCGGTCGGCCGAAGAACGGTTAATATAGACCGCGTTGACCGGTTACCTCAAGGGCTGCTACTCGGGGAACGGCACCTCGTGGCCCTCCTCATTTCTGCATTCGAACACCAAATGTTCGGGGGGCACCTGCTCCTGGCCCAGTACTTGGATGCTCATCTTCCCCTGGTCTTCCAATTGGAGCAGATCGCGACGTTTTTTGTTGTTCAGGTATTCAGCCACATCTTCGGCCACGTATACGACGACCTGGTGGATCTTGGGGTTATGAGCGGCCAGGATGAGCATACGGATAACATCCAGGGCCATACTTTCGGCGCTTTTGACCACACCGGCCCCGTTGCAGGCTGGGCAGTCCCGATACACGCTTCGCTTCAGGCTGGGCCGGATGCGCTGGCGGGTCATCTCAATCAACCCGAAGGGGCTGGTGCGGAGGATCTTGGTGCGAGCCCGGTCGCGGCGAACGGCCTCGCGCAGGGCCCGCTCGACGCCGCGGCGGTGCTTTTCTTTGCGCATATCGATGAAATCGTTGACGATCACCCCGCCCAGGTCTCGCAGCCGGATCTGGCGGGCGATTTCCTTGGCCGCCCGCAGGTTGAGCTGGTAGGCGGTCTCTTCGGCCGAATCCTCGGCGCGGAAGTTGCCGCTGTTCACATCGATAGCCACCAGTGCCTCGGTCTGGTCGATGACGATCGATCCGCCGTCTGTCAGGGGCACGGTGCGGCGGTGGATCTGGGCGATTTCCTTGTCCACGCCGTATTTGTGGAACAGGGGGTCCTTGCCTTCATACAGGTGGAGCCTGTTCACGTATCGCGGCATGACCAGCTGAAGGAATTCGCGTGCCCGCTCGTAGGCCGACGGTTCGTCGATATAGATGGCGTCGACCTCTGTGGTGAAGATGTCGCGGATGGTGCGGATGATCATATCACTTTCTTCGTAGATGCCCACCGGGGCTTCCAGCTTCTTGATCCGCCGGACGATGACCTTCCACAGCCGCAACAGGTAGGCCAGATCGCGGGAAAGCTCCTTCTTGGTGCGGTCGGCCCCGGCGGTACGGACGATGAAACCCAGCCCTTTGGGCGGGTTCAGTTCGTACATGATCTCCCGGAGCCGTCGTCGCTGCTGTTCGTCCTCGATTTTTCGCGACACGCCGACCCGTCCCAGGGGGGGCATGAGCACCAGGTAGCGGCCCGGGATACTGACGTACGTGGAAAGCGTGGGCCCCTTCGAGCCGATCCCCTCCTTGATCACCTGCACCAGCACTTCGTCGCCCCGGCGGAGCATGTCCTGGATGGGCGGTTTGACGCGCGGGCGTGCCCCGGGACGGGGACGGCGCGACCGGGGGGATTCGTCCTCACCCAGATCGACATCCTCGCCCGCCACGGGCCGTTCGCTGCGCCGGGATCCGCCCCCCCCATTCATCCGGTTCGGGTCCAAGCCGCCCAGGCGATAGTACTGCGGCTCGATGTCGCTGATGTGCAAGAACCCGTTCCGGCCCACACCGAAGTCGACGAAGGCCGCCTGGATGCTCGGCTCCAGGTTGACCACGATCCCTTTGTAGATATTGCCTACGTAATTGTCCTGGTTAGCCCGCTCGATGTAGAGCTCTTCCAGGACGCCGTCTTCGAGGATGGCGACGCGGCATTCCTCGGCTTGGGCTACATTGATCAGCATTTCCTGTTTCATAAGCTCGCCTTCTTGGTCGGCAAGGTAGGCGAGTACGCGCGTTCGGTGTGGGGGCCGGAGAGGGGCTGGCGCTCATGGCTCCAGCTCCACGCGGGTGCGGACGATGACCGCGCCGGTCTCCAACAGCTGCTGCAGGCCGAGGGCGATCAGCACCTCCCGTGGTCCGGCTGCAGCTCGGCGCGAGGCGGCCAGGCGCATGCGGAGGGTACTCCCGTGCACTTCCAGTGCCTCGAGGCTGTGTCGCAGGTCCACTTCCGCCCCTCCGCGGGCTCGCCGGACGGGCAAGGACGGCGTAGCCATCAGCTCGGCCGCCCGCCGCGCCACGGCTGGGATCGGCTGGCCCGCCAAAGGCACTTCGTAGGTGACTGAACGCACCCGCGCCTTGCTTGCCCCCGGCGGCAGGGACTCTGCCGAACGGAAGGTCAAGCCCGCGATGGCGTGGGCCCCCAAGCGATCCATCAGCGCAGCGGCCGTCCAGGGTTCGGCCAACTCCAGTTCGATCACTTCGTCCAGGCCTTCCATGCCCAGGGCCAGAGCTGAGGGGAAACTCATGCGAGGTTTGGGATGGTACCCCTGACTCATCCCCAACCGCAGGCCGGCCCGTCGGAACAGCCGCTCCATGAGGCGGGCCAAGTCCCGATGGCCGATCCAGCGCAGGTCTCCCTGTTTCGTGAAACGCAGGCGTACTCGTTGTCGAACCATGGGTTCGAACCGCCCCGCCACTGCCGTCGGTGGCGGGGCTCCTTATGGTTGTCCATCCGACCGGGGCCTCAGGCCCCGAATTCGGGTACATGTCTTCGTAATTCCCCGCGTAGGAATAACTCAATGTCTCGAGCGTTCTCCATGGCCATGGCCCGCTCGGCCACTTGGCGACAGTCAGCCACGCGCACGCTGCGGCAGACCCTTTTGATCTCCGGGATGGCCGCCGGCGGAACGCTCAATTGCCGCAGCCCCAATCCGAGCAGCAGCATGGTGTAGGCCGGGTTGCCGCTCATCTGGCCACACAGGTTCACCGGGATCGGCCTCCGGCGGGCCGCCTCCACGGTCATGGCGATCAACTTCAGCACCGCCGGGTCGGTGGGGTTGTACAGCGGGATCACGTCCTTGTTGCTCCGGTCCACCGCCAACGTGTACTGGGTCAGGTCATTGGTCCCAATGCTCAGGAAATCGCACTCTTCAACAAACCGATCGATCATCATCACGGCCGAGGGCACTTCCACCATGATGCCCACCTCGATCTGGCGGTCGAACTCCACACCGTGTTCCTCCAAATCCTCCATGACGTCGGCCAAGACCAGCTTGGCCTGGCGCAGCTCAAGGAGCGTGGAGATCAGGGGGAACAGGATCTTCACCTGGCCCAAAGTGCTGGCCCGCAAAATGGCCCGCAGCTGGGTGCGGAACATGGGCACGTTGCGCAGGGCCAGACGGATGCTGCGAAGCCCGAGAAAGGGGTTCCGCTGGTCTTCCGGCTGGGGCAGGTGGGGCACCTTGTCCGCGCCCAAGTCGAAGGTGCGGATGACCACCGGCCGGCCCCCCATGGTGCGCACCACCTGGCAGTAGGCTTGGTAGTGGACCTCCTCGTCCGGCTCCGTTTTCGCGCCCAGGTACAGAAACTCGGTGCGATACAGGCCCACCCCGTCGGCGCCGCGGGCCAGACAATGCTCCACTTCCTCGGGGAACTCGATGTTGGCCAGCAACTTGATCCGCTCGCCCTCCTTGGTCTCCGCCGGCAGATCGCGCAGCTGTTCCAGCCGGGCGGCCAGACAGCGGTGTTCCTCTGCCTCGTGCTGGTAGCGAGCCAGCGTCTCCTCATCCGGATGGAGGACCACCAGCCCCTGGTCGCCGTCGATGATCACCGTCTCACCGCCAGAAACTTCCGTCAGGAAGGGGCCGGTGCCCAACACGGCGGGGATCTCCAGCGCCTCGGCCACGATGGCCGTATGACTGCCCGGCCCACCCACCTCGGTGACGATCCCCCGGACGAACCGGCGGTCCAGGTTGGCCGCTTCGCTGGGCATCAGATCATGGGCCAGCACCAGAACGGGCGAGGTGAGTTGGGCCAGCCCTTCGCGGCGACGGCCGAGGAGGTGACGGAGCAGCCGCTTTTCAATATCGAAGATGTCCGCCGCCCGTTCCGACAGGTAGTGGCTTCGCAGGTTCCGGAACACCTGGGCGTAGCGGCGAAGCGTACGACTGACCGCGTATTCCGGCGAATAATGGCGCTGGGTGATCATCTCCTCCACATCTTCCCGCAGCCGGGAATGGCGGAGGATCTCCAGATGGGCCTCGAAGATCGCCCCGTACTTCTCCCCCAACTCTCGGGAAACCAAGTCCCGATTCTCCTCGATCTCCCGACCCGCCGCCCCGATGGCCGCGCGAAACCGCTCCCGTTCCGACTCCACCGCGTCCCGGGCCACGAAACGCCGCGGGATGCGAAACCCTTCGGTGTCCATCACCAGGGCTTCCCCGATGGCCACACCCGGTGAAACAGCGATGCCGCGAAGTTGTTTCATGAAGATCTGTGTTCGCTTGCTGCCACGCCGCTCAGCCGGTGGGCGGCTCGGCCTCGACGTCCTGCCGCTCGCCGGCGACCAGCCCGAATTGCCTGGCCACTTCATCCTCAAACTGCTGATCAAACAGCCGGCCCAGAGCCTCCAACGCCGCTGGCGCATCCGGCCCCCAGGCCTCGGCGAGCAACTCCTCTCCGCACGCCGCCCCCAACGACAATACCTGGAGCACGTCGCCCGCCTCCACCCGCTCGGCACCCTTGACCAACTCCACCTTGGCCTGGAACTTGCGCAGCAGCTTGGCAATCAACGTCGCCGCCCGCGCATGGACCCCCTCGGCGTTGCTCACCACCAGCTTTCGACTCTGTTTGAACTGGCACATCTAAAAGGCCAAACGTCTCAACGGCCAAACTCGTTGTTGTCCGCCTCGGCCAACAGCTGCCGGATTTCCTCCAGGCTCTTCGCCTGCTTCAAAAACCGACAAAACGTGTCGTCGCGAAGCTGGCGCGAAATATACTCCAGGGCTCGGAGATGGTCCCCCGGCTGGTCAGGAGGCGAAACCAACAAGAAAAAGACATGCACCTTGTCCCCGTCCAAACTGTCGAAGTCCACCCCCTCGTGGCTGACTGCCACCGTGCCCACCAAACGTTCCATGCTGGGATGCTTGGTATGGGGCACCGCCACGCCGCGGCCAATCCCGGTGCTGCCCAGCTCTTCCCGCTTCAGGATGGCCCCCACCACGCTGTCCGACTCCTCCCTGCGGACGGCTCCCACCTCCGCCAAGGCGTCAACCATCTCCCGGATCACCCCCTCCTTGTCCTCGGCGGTCAGCTCCGCCCGAATCGCCTCGGGCAAGATGAAATCAGCGAACTTCATGTACACTCTCCTGATTCGGTCCCCAGCAGCCGCCCCTGCCCCTCCCCATGAAAAAAACCGCATGGGATGACTTGGATTACGCCGACCCCGATTCGCCCCCCTCAGGGAAAAGATCCCTCCTCCGGTTGCCGGGATTGCGGTGGCGTTGCTGAATCCTTTCCTTGTACCTGCGGAGCTGCTGCTCCAATTTGTGCAACACAATGTCCAAACCGGCCATCAATCCTTCTGCCCGCGTCGTGGCCACAAAATCGTGTTTGTGCTCCGCCGAAACCCTCAAATCCACCAACGGCGCGTCCCGGCGCTCCAGGTCGATGGTCACCTCGATCGAACTGAGGCGGTCAAACAACCGCGGCAACTTCTCCACCTTCGCTCGGATCCGTGACTGGGTCGCATCGCTTAAAGTCCCGTGCCGCGCCGAAATGCGGATCTGCACTGAACATCCTCCTTGTCGACAACCGGGCAGTACGTCCCACTTTGCTGGCATGAAACAAACCATTGTAGCGAAAGGCCGGCGCCGCGACAAACCGACTCGCCCCAGCCATCCGCCCGACTCACATGGCCTACCCCTTCCCCACGCCGCAACGGGCGCCCCGCCACAAATACCAGCCCGCCCCGTAACGGCAGGGCCCACAGGCCAGTGGCCCCCGTCCCTGGCCACACCATCCCACTGCTCAATGCTAGCACACCCGGGCGCCAGGCCCCGCGGCTCCGAAGGCCCCCGCACCGCATATCTGTTCCAGCTATTCTGGTGGTATGGCCCCGGCTGTCGCCCCACCCACTCTTCCAGATCAGCGACATGCGCGAACAGGAGGGTAGACATGGCACTGGAACCGGCCCCCAGAATGCTGCGCCGGCCTCACGACCGTGCCCCAGTAGGCCCCAAGGCTCCCGGCCCATTCCGGGGTGGGCCTTGAGCCGCTCAATCGGAGCCCCTGAGCCCTCACGCGTGGGCGATTCACCCACCGAAACTACTGGACCGGCCCCTCCCGCTCAACTAGACCCCACGACTGGTGTCACATATCCAAGACTGGTACTACCCTTCGCCGGCTCCGCTCGCTCATCATGGCCCTACCCGCACCAATCATGACCTCGTAGGCCGCAGCGACCAAACCCAGCCTCTGCCGGAACTTCGGTCGCTCGGCCAACGAGCGAACTGAGGCACAGTGCAGGCCACGTCGAATCGCCTTTGCGCTGTTCCGGCAACACTTTGCGCGACATTGTTCCGCCCTACGTGAATAAACCCGGGCTAGCGTGCGGCCGATGATGCCGCGATGGGTCCTACGGCCCGCTAACCGGAGGGCAAAACAGGGCTCAATCCGCTGGCGCTGCTCTGGCGACCCCGCACACGACCTGGTGGCGGCCCGGCTGACCAGCCCACCACAACCCGGTCTTTGCGCCGGACTTGTGTGGCCAGTTGGAGCAGCCCTCAAAAATTTCGCAAAAAACGTGTCGGCCTGCCGGCGTCGTTTTCCATTATCCGGGTGGATCCCACCTCAGGCGCCTGAACCCTTCCTACCAACCTAACCCCGCCTTACTTTAGCCCACCTGACAGAGAAGGGAGATCTCACCATGTACCGAATCACAACGACTGCTGCGATCGCGTTTCTGGCTGTCTTGGCCGCCCCGTTTGCCTTGGCTGTCTTTGGCGCAGCTCCGCCGAAAACGGCCGTCGAAGCATTGATCCGAGCCGGGGCCGAGGGCACGAAGGCCCAAGCCACGCTGATTCAGGCCCAGGCTTCGATGGTCAACGCCCTGAGCCAATCGCGGAAGATGGCGGCCGACACCCGCAAGACCATCGAAGAGTGCCGGGGCCTGTCTTTGGAGAACGATCTGAAAACAGCCAAAACGTTCTACGACAAGCGAGCCAAGCGGGCCGAGTATCGGCTGGCCCACGCGCGGCCACGGCCCACGCCCGAAGTGATTGCACGCCTCTCCAGCTGGGGTAAGCCGAAGCGGCTCAACGAGGTGGCCTACCGGCCCGTGTCCCAGCGGAAGGGCGACAATCTGCCCTGGCCGGCCCCCTTGCTCCGCCCCGACTTTGAAGACCTGCGGCTGCAGCTGGACATCGCTTTCGGCCAGCGTTCGGCCAGCAACTGCGGTGTGGGAAGCCCCGTGCATTGCGAAGTGCGGCGTTTGGCCAGTCAGCTCCAACAGGCTCTGAAAGGCAAGATCCGCGAAATGTCGCCCACCGAGTACATCGTTGCCAAGCGGTTCCTGCAGGCAGTGGTCTACGAGACCCGCTTCGCGCCGGGCAGTGGCGGCGAGGGCAACCAGGTGGCTGCGGCGAAGAAGCAAGGGCCCACCGTCCGGCTCGCCTCACTGACCCACTAACAGACACCTTCGTTCGACTCTAGGCCCGATTACCCGCAACCGAACCACCCCAGCCGAAGGAGCCGCACGATGGTCACCTCACGCAACGCCCAACGGCCCGAGCCCGCTGCCCTATGCGATTGGACTTGGCCCAGTCCTCCTGCCGCCTCACCCCCGGCGGCCAACGGGCCGGCCGATGCGGCTCCACGGCTGGGGTTCTCAAGCTACCTCGTCGCTGGTCGCGGCGAGTATGTGTTGGCTGTCGATCCGGGGACCTTGGCTGCCCGCATGGGACTGGAGCCGGGCGACATGGTGCTGGCCTGCAACGACCGGCCGCTGGTGGACCGCAACGACTGGCACCAGGCACTGGCCGGCGCCGCGGCCGCCGGCGGACGACTTCGCCTGAAGATTCGCGACGGCCGCAACGGGAACGTGGTCCACCGCACGTGCCGGCTGTTCTGCTGGGCACAAACCGACCCTGGGCCGGCAGGACACGAATCCCGGCACGGCAACCAAAAGGAGCCATCCGGCTAAGCTGCGTCGACCTGCCGAGACGCAGTCATCGCCCGGCCCGCAAGCCCGGCTCATCCCCAAGGAGCCGGGCTTGCCCTTTTCTTGGGGCGTGCCTTCGCGCTAGTTCCGCCCGGTAGAGTGGTCGGATAGAAGTTGGTTGCCGCCTGTGGCGCTGCGCCGGCGCATACCGGCTTCGTGTGCCTTCTGTCCGCTGCTCACCAGCTCAGCTTCTTGGGGCCATTGCCCCGGCTCAGCAAGTGGCTCAGCAAGCGAACCATGGCGGCTCGGTAGCGACACGAAACTTGTACACTCCCCAGGGTTTGACTATCCTCGATTCTCCCGGCAGTTGAAGATCACCTTCTTGACCGACGTCACAGAGGAGTCA
>DQVB01000057.1 GCA_015661985.1 Planctomycetota bacterium
AGACCAAGATCCCTTCCGGGGCGGCACGACGCAGAGCCCGTTGGCCCAAATGCGCTCCTCAGCTGGGCTGTACTGTCACTACGGGTGCAGGAGGGCCAGTCGCGTTCGCCCGGCAATGGTTCTCCGTATGCGATCGGCGGTACGATGCCTCGGTAGGCTTGCAGATTTGTGGCCCAAGCGGCTTGAAAGGCCACATCGGCTTGATAGACTCAACACAGTGTGGTGATGTATGCTCCCTTATGTTGGGGGTCCCGCCCCCACCCGTGAACGGGTACATTTTCTGACAGCTCGTATCCCGATGAGGCGGCGAAATGGCAAACGAGCTTACCTCTCCGGTTTCGGTACCAGTTCGTGATGGTTGCCGTCTCTTGGCCCTATGCGCTTGCTGGATGCTATGGCCGCTGGCTGCGCGCAGCGATCAGGCGGCCGAAAAGGTCGGCCGGCGGCCGTATGAGATGGTCTGGGCGGGGCGGACCGAGGATACGCGGGCGCCGTTGGTGGACTTCGAGAACTTGGAAGGGTGGACGGTCCAGTGCCGCGATGCGGTCGCTTCATTTTCGCGGTCGCGTGAGCAGCAGCTTTGGGGCCGCTACGTGGGCAAGCTGGTCTATCGCGGGACCGGGCCGCAGCCGAAGGTGACGATTCGGCTGGCCGAGCCGGCCGCGGTGCCGCGGCCCTTCGATTGCATCAACCTGTGGTGCTACGGCAACAACTGGGCGTGGGCACCAGACCCGAGCACGCCCCAGGTGCAGCTCTCTGTGGTGCTCGAAGGGGCGAACCGCCGACGCGTCCGCGTCTCCCTGGACCGCGTCCGCTGGAAGGAATGGTGGCTGGTGCATCGGCGGCTCTCGGCCGAGCAGCTCGAACAGCTCGGCCACGGCCCCGTGCACGTCGTGGCCATCGAAGTCGCCGGCGGCCGGAACAAGGACGACCGCGTCCTGTATTTCGACAACCTGGCTGTTTACAAGGAACAGCTTCGGCCGCTTCGGTTCCAGCCGCGACCGAAGCGCGGCATCGACTTGCCGCCCGGCCAGACCGTCGGCACCAACACCGGCCCCGGCCGACTGCCGTTCCCAACGCGCGAAGAGACGATCCTGCCGACGAACCGGACCGAGCGGTTCAAGACAACGCTGGCCGAAGTTGGCGGTGAAGGCGGCGAGCCGGCTGGTCGTGCATCGCTCCCGCGCCGCTGTGGTTCGAAGGCGGTCGAGGCGTCATCGCACGGGACCAAAACAACGGCGGCGGAACCTGTTCGGAACCGGGATTCTGACCCGCCCCGCGGGCCGAGCTACGGTCTCCAGCGCGAGCCGGTGGCGCGTGAGGGGTCATTCCGTCGATCCGCGATCCGGCTGGTGGCTCGGTCCGGCAACCCGCCCAAACAACGGGGCCTACACGGGCCGGAACAGGCGGCCTCGGAATCCAAACCGGTCGAGGGCGGCTGCAGTCCAAAGCGATACCTTTTCCGCTACGAAGGCGACGACGGCGTGCTCGAGTATCGTTATCGCCCCGAAACCGGGACGCTCGGCGACATCACCGCCGTCTGGGTCGGTCGCGGCAAACCGTTCCGGCCCCTGGTCGACGGCGGCGTTTACTTTTGGGTCAACCAGCGCCCGGACGGATCGGCTGAGGCGGCGGCCCCGGAGAGGATCGAACTGATCCGCTGCCAGCGGGAGGGCGAGGTGGTCCGATCCACGTGGCGCTTGCACCTGGGCGAGCGATCGGCCGAGGTCACTTACACGCTGCGCCTGTGGCAGAAGTCCCTGGTCATCGATGTGCAGTGCCTTGGCGGCCAGATCGGCGAATTCCGGATCGGGCGCGTGGTCGGTGTCGAGAACCCGAGGCTGGTGACCGTGCCGTACTTGACCGGCGATGCGAAGCGGCCGGCGGTGCTCGTGATCGGCCCGCCCGAGCGGCCGCTGTTCCTGCTGCCTCTCATCGATCATACGCGCTCGAACGCGTCGCTGCTCTGGTTCGAGAACCGCATCGGGCCGGACGGCGTGGTCCAGAACGGCGGCTCACGATACCGGCCGAAAACCGACGGAGAGCGCAACCCGTGCTTCGAACGGCTGTTTCTGACCGTCTCGCCGCGTTTCGACGAGGTGCTGCCGAACATCCCGAACCCGAAGTCGCCGTGGATGCACGTGGCGGGCGAGCGGCTCTGGCGGGCTCACGGGGCCTCGAACCGCCGGCGCGACTACGAGCACTGGAAGCGGATCGCTCGCTACGGCATGACCAAGGTGGTCATCACCGACCACGAGACCGGTTGGCGCGACGGCGGCGAAAGCTTCACGCTACGCACGCGGGCCGCGCCGGGCAAGGGCGGCGATGAAGGTCAACGCTGGTACGCGCGCAAGCTGATCGACGAACTCGGATTCCGCTACGGCATCTACAACAACTACACGGATTATGCGCCGGTGAACGAGCACTGGGACGAGGACTGCGTCACGCGTCTGCCGGACGGTGAGTGGCGGCGGGCGTGGGCCCGATGCTACAACCTGAAGCCGGCCCGGGCGGTCGAGTTCGAAGCACGGCTGGCACCGATCATTCAGCAGAAATTTCAGCTCAACACCGCCTACTGCGACGTCCACACGGCGGTGCGCCCGTGGTCCTATTGTGACTTCGACGCCCGGGTGCCCGGCGCCGCTACCTTCGCCGCCACCTTCTACGCCTACGGCGAGATCATGCTGCATCAGAAGAAGACCTGGAACGGCCCGGTCTACAGCGAAGGCAACAACCATTGGTACTACTGCGGCCTGACCGACGGCAATTACGCCCAGGATCAACTGGCCCGACTGGACCGCAACCCGTGGCTGGTGGATTTCGATCTGTTGAAGATGCACCCGTTGTGCTGCAACTTCGGCATGGGCAACCTGGGCATGTTCTTCGGGCGGCGGAATCGGCCCCAAACGGCCGAAGAGCGACAGCGGCGGCTCGACCGGTTCCTGGCCGCCACCTTGGCGTTCGGCCACACGGGCTTCCTGGTTCTTGAGGGCGGCTTCGAGAGTGCCGTGCAGAGTTACTTCTGCGTGCAGCAGGTCGCAGCCGCGTACGCTCAGGCCACCGCCGAAACGATCCGCTACGCCGATTCGGCCGGCCGGTTGCTCGATACCAGTGCCGCGGTCGCCACCGGGGCGTACCGTCGCTCGCAGCTCATGGTCCGCTATTCGAACGGGCTGGAGGTCTGGGTCAACGGGAACGCGAGCGAAAACTGGACCCTGCCGATCGGCAGGCCGCAGCCGACGGCGGCGGCCTGTTCTGACCACGGGTCCAAAGGTCCGTGCCGGCCGCAATCCCGTTCGGCGAGCGGGCCCTGCTTGCCGCCGAACGGATGGTTCGTGCGCGACACGCGCGAGGGGAAGCTGACGGCCTGGAGCGCGATCGTCGAAGGGCACCGGGCCGACTACGTCGACAGCCCGGCCTACATCTACGCCAACGGACGCGGTCGATTGACCCGGTTTGAAAAGGCCACCTGCGACGGCCCGTTGATCGCTCATCTGCGGAAAGACGGCACCCTCGAAGTGATCCCGGTCGGTCCGTGCCGTACCTTCGGTGTCTGGGTCGGCGGTCAGACGGCCACCGCGCAGGCTCTGGACGAAGCGCGCACGGTCATCGGCCCGGCCCGCACGCGTTTCAGCCGCGGCCTGGTCTACGTCGAACCGGTCGAGGGAGCATTCAGCTATGTGCTGACGCCGGCCGGCCAGCCGGAGTCCGAGCTGCACTGTGACCGCCTTGCGGTCGTGCCCGGCGAGCGGGTCACGATCCGCGGCGCAAGAACGCACGAGGTGCGCATCCCGGCCGATGCGCCGATCGGCGAACAGTTCTGGTGTCGGCTCGACGGGGCGTGGATCGACTTCACGGTCAAGCCGCTTGCTACGACGCAACTACAACTGACGCGGGATGGACTCGAGCTGACGCTGGTCCCCCACCTGCCGCAGAAGACGAAAGCGACGGTGAGCCTCGGCAACCAGGCCCGCGCGGTGGAACTGGTGCCCGAGCGGCCGCTGCGTCTGAAATTCCGGTGTCCCGCCGTAGAGCGAGCGTCCTCGCTTGCTCCGAGCGCGGCACAAGCCACTGCGCCTGCAAAGAAAACGACGAAGCCGTCCCCAGCGCGAACGCTCGCGCCCCGGGCGACCGAAATGGTCCTCGAGCTGCCGCTGGCGATCCGGGCCGGTGAGCTGAAATGGAACCGCGCCTGGTGGCTGAAAGCGGAAGAGGGCATCCAGCCGCTCTGGTCCCTGTCGCCCGAGGTGGAGCGGCCGGCGCTGGAAACCGGCCAGCAGCTCCGGGGCCAGGACGGAAAACCGCTCGGCGGCGGCACACGCGCGGCCGTCTACTGGACCCAGCGTTCCTGCGGCGGCCAATCGAAACGCTGTCTGTTCATGCATCCGCCGTACGTGGGCGGCGTCGGGGCCGCCTTCGCGGTGCTCGAACCGGTCACGCTTCCCGCCGACTGGCCGGCGGCGTTCCGCTGCCTGGTGGGCAAAGCGGACGGCAGCGTCCCGGGCGACGGCATCCTGTTCCGGATCGCCGTGATCGATTCGTCCGGCAAAGAGGCGATCGCGGCGGAGAAGCAATGGATCCACCACGCCTGGACGCCGCTGGAAGCCGACTTGTCACGCTGGAGCGGGCAGCAAGTGCGCATCAAGCTGATCGCCGATGTCGGCCCGAAGGACAATTCGAGCGGCGACTGGGCGTGCTGGGCCGATCTGCGCATCGAATCGCTCCGGCCCGTGCTCGGACTGTCGATCCACGACCGGCCGGTTCAACTCGCCCGCCGTCCCGGGCCGTATCCGCTGCCCGGTCTGACGGTAGCCGATTTGCGTCGCGCCCGCCGGGCGGTGTTGCATTTCAAAGCGATCGGTTTGCAAAAAGGAGGCCAGTACGTTTCTTATGGCAAGCTGAACGGTGTCGCGCTCGGACCGCTGCCGGCCGGCGGTGGTGACGAACGCCACGGTCGCTGGGCCGCCGTGACCATCCCGCTGCCGGCCGAAGCGATCGCATCGCTGAACCAGTGGA
>DQVB01000583.1 GCA_015661985.1 Planctomycetota bacterium
CAGCCGCTGGCAGCGTACTGGCCCAATACCCCAGCCATCGCTTCGGGCGACTCGTCGTACTGGCCGAATTCGTTGGGCAATCCGGCGTTGGGGTAGCAACACGTGCGCACCGGAACCAGGCCGGCCAACTCCTCAACGAACGGACGCATCGCCGTCGGCCCCAAGGCACAGTTGATCCCCACAGCAAAAAGCGGCGCATGCTGGATGGAATACCAGAACGCCTCCAGCGTCTGGCCCGAAAGGGTCCTGCCGCTCTGGTCGGCGATGGTGACCGAAACGATCACCGGCAGCCGCCGCCCGAGGCGCTCAAAGAGCTCCTCAAGGGCAAACAGACACGCTTTGACGTTGAGCGTGTCGAAGACGGTCTCGGCCAACAAAAGGTCCACTCCGCCCTCCACCAGGGCCTCGGCCTGCTCGGCGTAGGCCGCAGCCATCTGGTCGAACGTCACCGCCCGGTAGCCCGGATCGCCCACGTCGGGCGAAAGGGACAACATCCGGTTGGTCGGCCCCAGCGATCCGGCCACGAAACGGGGCCGATCGTCGCCGGCTGGACCCGGCGAGGCGATGGCCCGGCGAGCGCAACGAGCCGCTGCCACGTTGATCTGCCGCACGTAATCGGTAAGCCGGTAGTCGGCCAGCGAGATGCGGTTGGCATTGAAGGTGTTCGTGGTGATCACATCAGCGCCGGCTTCCAGGAAACCGCGATGGATCCCTTCAATGGCCGCCGGCCGGGTCAGACACAGCAGATCGTGACACCCCTTCAGCTCGCAAGGGTGATCCGCAAAGGCCTCGCCCCGATAGTCCGGCTCCCCCAGCCCCAATGCCTGAACCATCGTGCCCATGGCCCCGTCCAAAAGCACGATCCGGCTTGAGGCGATCTGTTCCAACTGTTCCAAGACGTGAGGGACCCGCTGGGTCGAGGAATGGGCCTCGACCCCGCCGTGGCTTCGGCCCCCAGGGGATGCGCTTTCGGCAAGAGTCCGTGGAGGATCTACACGGTCCATTGGAAGTCAATGAGTCGAAAAATGACGCAATGATCGATAGCCGACACCGGCAGGCCGGGTCGCCGCGCCGCCGGCCATCCACACAGACCACACAGGCCTGGAAAACCGAACACAATCTGCCGGGCGGCATGCAAGCCGCCATGGCCTCCGTTTTTCCGAACTCTTCATTTTCGGCGACGGGGGCCCCTCGGACAAGTTCTTCCTGATGTGAGATCAGTTGGACAGCGCCACTTTGGTATCATGACGCCATCGCCAGGTCGTCGCCGACGAATCGTTTCACGGCGAACCGTAGGCGAGTCTTAGCCGTCGCCGCAGGCGCCTTCGGCCTGCCGTCAAACGAAGTACGCACCGGAACTTGCCCGTGCCCTGGCGAGCAAAAGCGGCCCTGTCCAATCAAGGAGCACAAAAGGCCCGCTCTTTGACGGCGCAAACCACGTGACAGTGGGCCATCGGCCCGCACCAGCTGACCTTGGATCGCGCCAATCCGAGGCAAAGTTCCCGATCCACAGTGGTGGGGGCCTCGACCCACTCTCCTGGCTGCCCAGGTTCAGCCGCCCCGCAGATTCTGACAGATGATCGTCATAGCCGCTACGCCTCGGCCGGGGGCCGCCTGTCCTCGGGGCCGTAGCGCCCCCGATACTGCCGGACCGGGTATTTGCGTTCGTTCTTGGCCATCTTGCGGCGCAGCGCCGCGGCCAGATCCAGGCCGAGTTCATTGGCCAGGGCCAAGAGATAACAGAACACATCGGCCGCCTCGTCGCCGATGCGATCCAGCTTGTCAGGCTGGTTGGCCACGGCCAGCGACTCTTCGGGCGTGAGCCACTGGAAATGCTCCATCAGCTCGGCCGCTTCGATGGCCAGCGACATGGAAAGGTTTTTCGGCGTGTGGAACTGGTGCCAGTCCCGCTGGTCGACGAACCGGTTGACCAGCCTGCGCAGCTCCCCCACAGTGGTATGGTCGTCGTCCACGGTCTTTCCCCGCCTGGCGAACTCTTTTCTTGCCACCGGTGGTCTCCTCACCAACTCTCGGGCTAGAATAGGCATCCAGATGGCCTGCAACAAGAGCGCCGGAATGGAGGGGCGAGAGCCATGAACATCAGCCGAAGACGATTCGTTGCCGGGAGCCTGGCCGCTGCAGCCGCTGTGCGCGTACCCCGGGTGGCACGGGGCCGAGTGCTGGGGGCCAACGAAGAGATCCTGGTGGGCATCGTGGGGCTCGGCGGCCGGGGCCGGGGGGCCCATATTCCCGCGTTCCAGAAGCAGGACGGCGTGCGCGTGGTGGCGCTGGCTGACCCGGACCGCGAGCGATTGGACCTGGCCGCCAAGATGTTGGAGGACAAGTACGGCCAGAAGGCCGAGCAGTACGTCGATATGCGCCACATGTTCGACCGGCGCGATATCCACTGCATCGGCAACGCCACGCAAAACTATTGGCATGGGCTGAGCACCATTTGGGCCTGCCAGGCGGGCAAGCACGTCTACGTGGAAAAGCCGCTCGCGCATTACATCTGGGAGGGCCGCCAGATGGTCAACGCGGCCCGCCGCTACGAGCGGATCGTGCAATGCGGCACCCAGCGGCGATCGCAGACGTCCATCGCCAAGGCCATCCAGTGGATCCGCGAGGGCCACCTGGGGAAGATCCTGTACGTCACGGCCTTTGCCAACAAACCACGCTCCTCCTGCGGCAAACGGAGCACGCCACTGCCCATCCCGGAATCGATCGATTACGATCTGTGGTGCGGGCCGGCCAGGAAGGTGCCCATCTATCGGGACAGGCTCCAGTACGATTGCAGCTTCGACTGGAACACGGGCGACGGCGAGTCGTGCAACCAGGGCGTGCACGAGATGGACGTGGCCCGCTGGTGCCTCGACGAAGGGCTCCCGGTGCGTGTCATGAGCATCGGCGGCCGCTTCCTGTTCAACGACGCCTGTAACGTGCCCAACACCCAAATCATCTACTACGACTTCCCCACGGCGCCGGTGCTCTACGAAGTGCACAACCTGCGCAAGGCGAAGGGTTCAAGCCAGATGCCCGACTTCCGCGGGGAGCGGGTAGGTGTGGTTGTCGATTGCGAAGGGGGATCGGTCAGCCTGTATCGGGGGATCGCCTGGGACCGCCAAGGCCGGGAAGTGCAGCGATTCAGCGGCGGCGGGGACCATTTCGTCAACTTCATCCAGGCCGTGCGCGCGGGGGACCGCCAGCTGCTCAACGCCGAAGTCGAAGTGGGCCACCTGTCTACGGCCGTCTGCCATGTGGGGAATATCTCCTACCGAGTCGGAGAAGTGGCGCCGGAAGAAGAGCAGCGACAGGCCGTGGCCGACATCCCCGTCTGGGCCGAGATGTACGAACGGTTCGTCGAGCACTTGAAAGCGAACGAAATCGACGTCGATACGGCCACACTCGGCCCCTGGCTGAAAGTGGACCGACGGAACGAATGCTTCGTGGATCACCCCGAGGCCAACCGGATCGTACGCGGCTTTTACCGTAAGCCCTACGTGGTGCCGGATCTGTCGAGCTGAACAAACCGATCATCACAGCCTGTGGGAGGACCAGACAATGCGTAGCGGAAGGGCGTGGCTGGCGGCGCTTCTGGTGGCCGGCGTCGCGCGAGCGGAAGCGGACGGGCCGCCGGCCATCCGGAGCGTCCAGACGGGGCCGAACCGCCAGCTGCAGGTCAACGGCCAGCCGTTCCTGCCGATCATGGCGTGGCTGCAAGACCCGGAGAACTTCCCCGCTTTGAAACAGTGCGGGATGAACACCACCGCGGGCTACTGGCCCGGGTCGGGCGGCACGAAAGACGTGGTCGAGTACATGGACCGGGTCGCCGAGGCCGGGCTCTACGGCGTGCTGCCGCACGAGCAGAGGCTTCACGGCCACCCGAACCTGCTGGGCTACATCCACGGCGACGAGCCGGACTTGCCGCGACAGCTCAGCGATGCCCAGGTCGTGCCCGGGGCGGGGCTGCGGCTCAACCCCAGCACGCCGCTGTGGAAGATCGTCGACGGCGTCTGGCACACCTGGTCGGTGCTCGATCCGCTGGAGGGGGCCACCGTCACCATCCGCCTCCGCCAGCCGGTCACCGTCCACAGCCTGGCCGTCTGGCTGACCGTTTCCCCAGGACTGGCTGTGGCCAAAGATGTCGTTTTCCGCGGCGATGACCGGGTGATCCTGGAAGCCACGTTGAAGGCGGAAAAGGGTCGCCAGGAGCTTCGGCTGCCCCGGCCGTCGACCTTCCGCGAGCTGTCCCTGACCGTGCGTTCGGTCTACCCGGGCCGGCACGTGTGGGGATCGATCGGCGAAATCGAAGGGCTGGATGCCGATGGCCGGAACCTGCTGGTCTGCCCGCCGCGATACGCACCTCGCGCCGACCCGGAAAAGACGCTGGCCGTGTACCGGCGCATCAAGTCCCAGGACGCTTCGCGCCCCGTGTTCATGACGCTCACCGGAAACTTCCACCCACACTTCCAGAAATGGAGCGACGCCCAGCGCAAGCAGCTCTACCCTCGTTACATCGAAGCGGCCGACGTGGTCGGTTACGATATCTATCCCATCTACGGATGGAACAAACCGGAGTGGATCCATTTGGTCTACGAGGCCACCGAGCGGCTGAGCCGGCTGGCCGGCCCGCGGCCGGTCTACGCGTGGATCGAAACCAGCCGGGGCGGACAGTGGACCGGGCCTCTGGAGAGGCAAAAGGCGGTCACGCCACAGCACATCCGGGCTGAGGTATGGATGGCCATCACGGGCGGGGCCACGGCCATCGGGTATTTCACACACGTGTGGAAGCCGGCCTACCGCCAGTTCGGCGTACCGGAGGAGAATCGCCTTGCCCTTCGCGAAATCAACGCCCAACTCCAGCGGCTCGCCCCGGCGATCCTCGCTCCCCCGCCGGCCCGCCCCGTCCGCTGGACCGCCCACGATGATCTCCGCGTGGCCGCCCTGGCCCGCCAACACAACGGCGCCGTCTACCTGTTCGCCGTCAACTACGACCCGCGCTTGAAACACACCTCGGTACGCTTCGCCCTGGACGGCCTTCGTCCAGGCCAGCAAGTGACCGTGGTCGACGAAGGCCGCCGGATCAACGCTCACGATGGCTCCTTCACCGACACGTTCGAGCCGCTGGCGGTGCATATCTATCGTGTTGACCTCCGCTGAGGACCAGAGAACACCGCGTAAGGCGGCAGATCCACACCGCAATGTTACTCGGTTTACACAATAGTATGGCTCATACTGGCTGTGTACCGACCATAGCGGAAACGATTACAGCTGAGAGCGGCATCATATCGCGGGAGGAATTTTTCCCGCCGCCAGCCGTCACAGGGGCTTGACAACCGGGCAGGCGGCATATAGGTTGACAAAGGGGTTGTAGACGGCTCTGCTTCTTGAGGACGCGCGCTTTCGCTAAAGAGATTTGCTGCGGTAGAAGTCCACCGCGCAGGAGTTTTGCTATCGATGGGTGTTTCGGCACCCCTGGCCAATAAGTTGAATCGCACTGATCGATAGAGGAAACGGCTTACGCGGATGAACTCTCGTTTCTGCGGCGTGTGGCTATGTCCGCTCCGCCGCGGAGGAGAGGGACTGGTTGTACCTTCGTTCCTTATCTTGTAATTGGGGGGAAGCGCCATGAAGAGACGCTCTGCTTTCACCTTGGTCGAGCTGTTGGTGGTAATCGCCATCATCGGCATCTTGATCGCCCTGTTGTTACCCGCCGTACAGGCGGCGCGTGAGGCGGCCCGACGCACGCAATGTAACAACAATCTCAAACAGATCGGGTTGGCCATGCACAACCACCATGACGTCCACAAGTTTCTTCCCAGTGCGGGACGTCATTGGCGGGACTTCCCGAGTTTCAAGGAGTCGACTCTTTCGGCGTCACCGACTTTCACCGGCGCCCCGGATATCGCGCCGGAACAGGGAGCGGGCTGGATGTTCCAGATCCTGCCGTACGTGGAGCAGAAGGCCATCCACGATGGCGCCAACCAGACGGGCATCGATCGGATGAAGGCGCCGATGCAGCATGCCATCGGTACGTATTATTGCCCCAGCCGGCGCCAGCCCAAGGCGGACCAGGACCGTAACGGGCCGCCGCAGCGATGGTACGCCAGCATCAACATCGGCCGGCAGACGGACATCCGTTGGGTGGGTAAGAATGATTACGCCGCCTGCTGTGGCCCCATGCAGTACATTCTGACGGCAAGCCGGCGGAACGAGCTATTGCACGAAATTTATGGCGGCAACCGCGGGGCAATGCGAGCCGACGGGTTCGTGAACATCTGGTCGAACCACGAGTATTCCATTTGGCGCACCTGTTGTCCGCCCGGGGGCCGCGAAATGACATCGAGTGAGAGAAACTGGCGGATCTATCTCAACGTGCGCAGCAACTGTGTCACCAGTAGCTTCCGGGACCTCATCGATGGAACCGCCAATACGATGCTCGTGGGCGAGAAACGCTTCCGGCTGCGGAATCTAGGGCAGAACCCCGGCTTTGACAATGAAGGGTTCGCTTCCGGCTATGATTGGGACATCCTGAGAGAGGTGATCCAGCACCCATTGCCTGACTGCAACGACTGCGCCTACAGCTCGCTGTTGTATCGCTTCGGGTCGTCCCATCCTGGTGGCTTCAACGCGCTTTTCGCTGACGGATCGGTGCATTTCATTCCGTACACGGTCAATCTGGTGGTCTTCGCCCGCATGGGCCACCGCATGGACGGCCGGCCGTTCCAGATGCCGTAGTGGCTTAACCTTCGGAAGAAGCCAAGGGAGGTTTGAGTATGAAAGAGATACTACGTAGACTCAGTGGGATAGTCTGTGCGGCCGCCATCTGCGCTTTGGTCGGTTGCGGAGGCGGCGAGAAGTTGGTCACCATCACCGGCAAGCTGGTCGATGGGGGCAACCCGATCAAGTTGGAGGATATCGACCAGGAGACCATCGAAGAGATGGGCATGCTGCCGATCGAGGTGGAGCTGTGGCCGGTGGATGCTTCGGGCAACATCGACAAGAACCGGAAGCCGGAGGGGGCGAGTGTCGAGCTGGACGGTTCGTTTACGCTTAGCGGGCCAGAGGGGGATGGCATTCCGGCCGGCAGGTACCGGGTTGCTCTGCGATACACCGCCGGTGAAGATCTGGGCATGGACGAGGCAGAGGCGGAAGGGGAGGGGCCTGCGGCCCCTTGGGGTGACAAATTCACCCGTGACAACTCGACTTGGGAATTCGACTTCCAGAGTGACCAGGAGATTGTCCTGGATATCTCCGCCGCAGGCGGAGGAGGTGGCGAGGAGTCCTCAGGAGACGGATAGCCGAGGAGGAGGATACGGACCGGCTCCAGAGATAGGCGGGTGAGGAGAATGCGCGGCGATGTCCCCCAAGAGGAGGTCCGGCGCCGAGGCTGAGCCGTTGACCGGGCGAAGGGATTCTGCCGACGGTAGATCTTAGCGCGGCCAGATGGTTCAGCGGATGGGTGGCTGGGAAGCCAGCGGTGCGGCAGTGGCGTGCGGTGCCGGTGAAGCTGTTTGCTCGCCGCGGTGTTGGTTTTCAACGCCGCGGCGAGTTTTTTTTGGCAAAAGTCCGGCCCGTTTTCGCTGGCAAAGAGGGCGAACCCAGCGGCCGGGCCCTTCGACTAAAGGCTATCTCAAAACCGGAAGGGCAAGGCTGGGGAGTGGAAGATGTGGGGTTGACCAGAGAGGGGTTCTTCCCGGTTTTGTCGGGCGCCGCGGGCGCAGAGCCGCGGGACGAAGCGGGTAGGGTGCACGTCAGCTATTGCGCGCGATGGCAGGTCGGAGAAATGTCACTAGGAGAAATCCAGGAAATTGTGGTAAGCTGCGGGCCCCGTGGTGAGATGGGCAAGCGACCCCCTGGAATCGGAGCAAAGCCATGGACGGCGACCGGGCGCGCCGAGCTGCGGTGGCCCCGTCCGTTCGGTCCGCTGAAAGATGCCCTGGCCGGCCCAGCCACTTTCTTTCGGCAGCGGCGGCAAGTATCCTGGCGCAGGGCCCCCTTCCGGGCGTAGAGCGACCGAGCCGAGGCACGGCAGGACGGACATTCCGGGTGGGTCGGACAGGGGAGAAGTGAGTCTGTGTGGTCCAACGTCAGCGAGAGCAGAATCGGTGGACCCGTCTAGAATCCTACTTTTTGACATGCGCGCAGCGTGCGCGTATCCCTTTTTTGGGTTGCGGTGACAGGCTGGGAAGCCTGTCCCACGTTAGGCCCTTCGCAGGGTGCGGATCGAGAAAAACCTTCGATCTCGGCAAGTGCTTCGTGACGGTCGTTTGACGAAAGGGCCGTCGCGGGCGGCCCCGTCCTTCGGGCGGAGTCCCGAACGACGCGTAGAGTCTTATGTCGTAGGATGCGCGCGGCGCGCGCATCGTTATTGCAGGACGGATTGGCAATCCGTACCACCTTGGTGGTGGCCGCAGGCCGCTTCAGGAAAGGAGGAACAAGAGCCATGAGAACGAGCATCCGAGCGTGGTTGATGGGCATGCTGCTCGTCGCCCTGACATCCGGCTTGATGGTCCGGGCCGACGATCCGTGGGTTGTGTATGAGGGCAAACAGGGACCGGGCAGGGGCAAACAGATCGTACTCGTTGCGGGCGACGAAGAATACCGCTCTGAAGAAGCCCTGCCCATGTTGGCCAAGATCCTCGCCGTGCGCCACGGCTTCACCTGCACCGTGCTCTTTTCCATCAACCCCGAGGATGGGACGATTGATCCTCTCAACCAGACGAACATCCCCGGGCTGGAAAAGCTCCGTACCGCCGACTTGATGATCATCGCCACTCGCTTCCGGGAGCTGCCCGACGAGGAGATGAAGTACATTGACGAATACGTGAATTCCGGCAAGCCGATCATCGGCTTGCGCACGGCGACTCACGCCTTTGCCTATCGCCGCAACCCGGACAGTCCATACGCCAAGTATCATTTCCGCAGCACACAGTGGCCCGGCGGGTTTGGCCAGCAGGTGTTGGGTGAGACGTGGATCAACCACCATGGCCGCCACAGGCACGAAAGCACTCGCGGCGTGATCAACCCCAAGTACCGCGACCACCCGATCCTCCGTGGAGTGGAGGATATCTGGGGCCCTACCGATGTGTACGGGATCAAGAACCTGACTGACGAGGCGCAGGTGCTGGTGTTCGGCCAGGTGCTCTCGGGGATGGATCCGGACGACCCGCCGGTCGCCGGGCCGAAGAATGACCCCATGATGCCGCTGGCGTGGGTCAAGACCTTCACCGGCTCGCAGGGCAAGACGTCGCGCGTCTTTTGTACCACCATGGGCGCAGCGGTCGACTTCCTGAGCGAAGGCCTCCGGCGGCTGGTGGTCAACGCTTGCTATTGGTGCGTAGGGCTGGAGGACGAAATCCCGGAAGAAAGCAACGTCGATTTCGTCGGCCCCTACGAGCCATCCTTTTATGGGTTCGGCAAGTTCAAAAAGGGAATGCGGCCCTCCGATTTGAAGCTCGAAGACGATCCCCCAGCCGGGTACGCTCGCTGAGCCGACCGCTGCACGGGCCATTGTCAGGGGAGCCCCAAGGCTGGAGAAGATGGCGAGTTCAGCGAGGTTCTTTCGGTTCAGAAGATCTTAAGGATTATATCGATTCTACCGATAAGATCCCTGGTGGCCGCCTCGTCGCAGGCGGATATGGTTCGCAGGCAACGCAGGGATCGAGTAGCAGTTATGGACCCAAGGAGTCTGTCTGGCAAGGGTTCCGCCACGTGGCCGCGGTGGGTGGGCACGGTTCTGGTCGGGGCCGTCGGCCTGGTGGCCATGGCCGTCGACGGGCATGCCCAGACGCGGCACGAAGCTGCGGCGTCGCGGCAAGTGGCTCCCAGCGCCGGGGCCAGCCGATCCGGGTGGCATGCCAAGGGGCGGCGACCTGGCGCTGAGCTGGTCTCCGGGCCCGTCCTGGCCCCGGCCAAAGCAGCCAGCTGGCAAGTGGCGGCTGAAGAAGGCGAGCTGCCGGAGGTGATCGAGCCTCAGCCGGCCGAACCTGTCTTGCAGCCGGGGGCGGCCGAGCCTGCTGACGAGCTTCACCCGGATCACGTCTACGACGGTCCCGTGCTCTTGGAGTCCGACTTGTCAGGCGCGTGCGACCAGTGCGGCGAGGCCGGCCCCATGGACGAGCCGTGGGGAATGTGGCCGGATTACAGTGGGGCGTATGTGGCTGGCGGGCCCTGTTATCCGCTGCTGGGCACGATGTTGCGGAACCTCTGGGTCCGCACCGAGTACCTGCTGTGGTGGACCGAAGGCTTTCAGGTGGGGCCTTTGGCCACGGGTCAGCTGGCCGAGAACGCCAATCGCACGGAACTGTTGAACCCCGAGGGAGCCAACACGACCGTGCTGTTGGGACATACCTGGCTGGCCGGTGGGGCACGTTCCGGCGGCCGCATCCGCTTCGGCACTTGGCTGGACCCGTGTCGGCAGGTAGGTATTGAAGCCAGCTACATGGGCCTGGGGCACGACGTCAGCCGCTTCGGGGCGCCTTACGGGGAGATTTCTGTCGTCGGCAGGCCTTTGTTCGACGTGGCGGGCGTGGCCGGCCAGTCGCTGGCCGGACTGGTCGCTTTCCCCGACCTGGTCAGCGGTTCAATGCTCGTCACCGGCACGACGACCTTCCAAGGCGTGGAGGTGCTGTACCGGCGATTGCTCGTCGAAGGCTCTTCTCACCGGATCGATTTCCTGGCCGGCTGGCGCTTCAACCGCCTGGATGACGAACTGAGCATCTCCGAGTCGAAAATGGACCTCGAATCGGAGTCCACGATCCGCGTGGTGGATCAGTTCGTCACTGAGAACCAATTCCACGGGGCGGAGCTGGGCATCGAGGCCCAGATGCGGCGGGGATGCTGGACGCTCGAGCTGCTGGGTAAATTGGCCTTAGGCAATAGCCATTGGAGGGCCACCGTGGATGGTTCGACCGTCACGACGATTCCCGGACAATCGACCACGACGACCGCCGCGGGGCTTCTGGCCCAACCGTCCAACATGGGCACCTTCGAGGAGAACGAGTTTGCCGTGGTGCCCGAGTTGGGCGTGATGATCGGCTACGACCTGACGCGCCGTCTGCGGGCCACCTTCGGCTGGTCCTTCATCTACTGGAGCCGCGTGGCCCGGCCCGGGGACCTGGTCGATTTGGACGTGAACTTGACGCAGGTGGACAGCGGGGTGGAAGGCCTTTCACGTCCTGAATTCCGTTGGGTGGGGACCGACCTGTGGATCCAGGGTTTGAACTTCGGCCTCGACTGGCGGTTCTAGGCCGTCCCGCCATCGACGCCGTCGCTTCCCTTCGCCTGTGGGGCTACCGCTCCACTTGGATCCACATGGGGCTGGCCCAGGCCAG
>DQVB01000634.1 GCA_015661985.1 Planctomycetota bacterium
CACCCCCTGGTCGCTCAGCCGCCGGGCAACTTCGGGGGCCACTTCCATCCGTCCCGTCGCGCCGGTGCCCACCACCAGCAGCTCGGGCTGCGCCTCCCAGATGCCCTCCAGATCGGCCAGCTGCAGCCTGTGGCCCTCTTTGCGCCACCAGTTCGCATCGACCCGGTCCGGAAAGATGATCACATCCGAGGTGAAGGTTTGGCCATCGATCACAATCCGCCCGAACTCGTAGGAATCGATCATATCGGTCCCTCCTGTGGAGAGCACACCGCTGCGGTCAACGCCGGTGGGAGCAGAGTGCCGCATCGCGCGCCTCCCCGGCACGTCATCGCGCCGGACCCCGCGTCTACTGCCCGGGCCTTCCTGTTCCGCTTGCCGTATCGGCCCGGGATCGACACCCCCAAGCGTTGCAAACCAGGAGGGCAGGGTGGACATTCCCCTCCCTCACAATTGGGACAAAACGCGCAATAACCTGGGGATCGCAGATGTCACAAAAGGTGAGTTTTGCCGCCCTCGCCGGTCGAGCCGGCGATTGACGGGCAAGAATGCCCATCCTCCGTTTCCTTTCTGCAACGTTGGCGTACCCTTCGCACATCTCGACCCGGGCCCGGGAGGCTGGCCGGTTGCCCGGTGCTTTCCAGTCTCTTTTCGTATTCTATTGACCGAGACCGGGGGAGTCGACACACGGGAAGTGCGGCGGGGCTGGGTGTTTCGAATGCATCAGACCCGGGCCGGCAGGAGCACCGGGCTCGCGGGCCGGTCACGGGTTCAGAGGAGCCCCCCGCCGTTGGCCAGCGGCCGGACATGGTCTACGATAATGGGCCGCGAGCGTTGTTCGGATCAACGACACAGGCTGGTGCCAGGCGGGCTGTGAGGCGGATCGCATGAAGATGGGATCAAGATCCATTACGGTAACGATTGATGGTTCGTCGATCCGAATGCGGCGGACGACGGGCGGGGTCATTGAATTGTGGGGCAGAGACGATCTGGATTTGGCCCGGGGCTTGGGATTTGCTCACGCCATGGATCGGGCGGTCCAGATGATGCTTACCCGGCTGGCGGGGCAGGGGCGTCTGTGTGAGTGTCTCCGCCACGAGAGCTCGCTATTGGAACTGGACATCTTCGCCCGGCAGGCTGGGTTTGCCTACTATGCGCGCCAGGAAGCCGAGAACTTGAGTCAGCGCGCCCGCGCGTTGGGCCAGGCGTATTGCGCGGGTGTGAACGCGTATTTGGGCCGGCATCCATGGCGATGGGAATTCCGTCTGGTCGGTTATCGGCCGGAACCATGGCGCATTGCCGATACCCTGCTTATCGTCAAGCTGATGTCCTACCTGGGCTTGGCCCAGTTGCAGCAGGACCTGGAGAAACTCATCATTCAAGCGATTCATCGCGGCGCTTCCCTTGATCGCCTGAAGCAGCTTTTCGCCCCTCACCTGGACGGGTTGGACGAGCCGACGGTATCGCTGATCCGCAGCGTGCATCTAGCCGAACCGCTCCTCTGTCCGGAGCTGCGCTTCCAGCCGGCGCTTCGTGCCAGTAACAGCTGGGCCGTGTCGGGACGGAAGTCCGCGTCGGGTTTTCCCATCCACTGCAATGACCCGCACCTGGAGTGCAGCCGGCTGCCGGCGATCTGGTACGAATTCGTGGGTCATACGGCCGACGATTATCGCATCGGCGTGAGCATGCCGGGCATCCCCGGTTTGATCATGGGCCGCACACGGCATGTGTCGATGGGCTTCACCTACGGTTTCATGGACATGGTCGACTACTTCGTTGAAGAATGCCGCGGGGGCCGGTATCGCCAGGGTGACGCTTTTGAAGAGTTCGAGGTCCGGGAGGAGATCATCCGGCGCAAGAAGGCGGGGCCGTTGCGGGTGTTCGTCAGGGAGAACGCGCGCGGTCTGCTGGAATCGGATCCCCGGCGACCCGATCTGCCCGACGGGTATTACCTCTGCCGTGCTTTCACTTGTCACCGCGCCGGCGCGGCACAGACCCTGGACGCCCTGGCCTCGCTGGCCGACGCCCAATCGGTGCCGGAGTTGCAGCGGATCGCTCGTCGTGTTTGTGTTTCCTTCAATTGGGTGCTGGCTGATCGGCAGGGAAACATCGGCTATCAGCAGTCCGGTTATCTCCCTGCGCGGAGCCACTCGGGCCTGTATCCACTGGCCGGATGGGTGCCCGAGCACGTCTGGCGGGGGATCGTTCCGGGCGAGAAGCTTGCCACGCTGATGAACCCTTGCAGCCACATCATTGTCACGGCCAACGACGACTGGAATCCGTCGGGCGGGCCACTCGCGGTGAACATGTCCATGGGGCCGTACCGGGCCGAGCGGATCGCGGAACTCCTGGACGAGAAAGATCATTGGACGGTGGCTGACATGGAGCGGATTCAGGCCGACGTCTGCTCGACCCACGCGCGGCGCTTCATGGAACTCGTGCGGCCGCTGGTGCCCGACAACCCGACCGGCAGGATACTGGCCCGATGGGACCTGCGCTACGACGCCCCGTCCCGAGGCGCCGTGCTGTTTGAGGCCTTCTATGAGAAGCTGACCGGCGAAGTCCTCGGGCGCATGCTTTTCGGCTGCGACGCGTGGGATGCGATGGTGGCGGGCGCAAGCGTCTTTACGTTCTACTTCCACCGCTTCGACCAAATCCTGCTGGGAGACGATCTGTCTTGGTTCCCCGGCGGCGACCGGGAAGGCTTGTTCCGCCGCATCCTGGAAGAAATCACCGCGCTGCCGCCCGAAAAGGTGCCGCCCTGGGCCGAACGGCGCCAGGTCGTGATGCACAACCTTTTCTTTTCCGGCAAGCTGCCACGGTGGTTGAGCCGGCTGTTGCGAGTCGATTATGGGCCGGTGACCGTGGAGGGTGGGCGGGCAACGGTGGTGCAGAGCGCCAGGTTCGTGCACCAGGGCAGGCTGATCCACTTCGCACCGTCCTACCGTTACGTCGCCGACCTGGGCACGGATCGCGTCCACACGGCCCTGGCCGGCGGGCCCTCCGACCGGATCGGCTCGCCGTGGTACACCAGCGACGTCCAGCGGTGGCTCGGCTACACCTACAAAACACTCGCGGCCGAAGCCCGGCCGGATGCCGGCGAACCGGCCGCCCACGCATCAGCGCCTCTGTCGGGCTGAGTCGGCCAGGCCACGCTCCGCATGACGCAATATGCGTCGTCGGACCGATCGCGTTCGCCTGGTTTCGCTGCCTCCTGGTCCTACTGCACGTTACGTTGATGGATTCGGTCGGGCGGTGCGCTTCCTCAGGCACAGCCTGACCTGCGCTATCTGCCACTTCGGACCGCGGCAATTGCTGGCCGTCTTTCTCACGGCAGCGGGTCGGCGGGGGCGCGTGTGGCATCCTGGGTTCGTTCGGCCGGGTTACCCAATCCCAGGCGGCGGGCGGAGATGCTTCGGGGCACGAACCACAGCGGTGCGTCGCGCGGCAGACGGTCAAGGGCCCTCTGAAGGCGCTGGCGGGCGGCTGCCTGCGGCGATTCCGCGGGCGGCTGGAGCGGATGCCGTTCCAGCGGATCGCGGAGCAGGTCGTAGAAACGCCCGTCGTTATGGAGTTTGTACCGACGGTCACGTATCACCCGGTGGCCGGCGTACTGGGAAAAGATCCACTGGCGTGGGGCTTGCCGGTCCGACATGCCGCGGAGGATGGGGGCAAAGGAGCGGCCATCGAGCGTCACGCCGGCGGGAGTCGGAACGTTGGCCAATTCCAGCAGTGTGGGGAAGAGGTCCGAGCAGTCGATCAGCGCTTGGCTGGTCCGGCCTGCGGGCACGACACCAGGCCAGTTGACCACGAAGGGCACGTCGATTTCGCCCTCTTTCAAATCCGCTTCCACCATGGTGTCCGCCTCGGCTCGGAAGACCCGCCCCGCCACTCGGCCCCCCATCGCCGCAGGCGTCCCGTTGTCACTGGTCACCAGGACAGCGGTGCGCGATCGGATGTCGAAGCGGTCGAGAGCGTCGACCAGGCGCCCGATGCAGTGGTCGGCATAGCGGACCATGCCCCCGAACCGTTCCCGCTGGTCCAGCGGGCGACCCCGGTTGGCCGGTGTTTCCACGGCCGGCAAGTGCATGAGCGACATGGGGTAGAAGGCCAGAAAGGGCCCCTTGCGATGGTGGCCCATGAACTCGATCAGGAATTCAGTGAACATATCCGGGGCGAAGCGCCCCTGAGCCTCCACACGCCGGCCGTCGCGGATGATGTACGGGTCCCAATAGCGGCGGCCGTGGGCCGGATGACCGCGGGGACCATCCGGGAAGAGACAGTACGTTTGAAAGCCATGCCGGTTCGGCGCGTCGCGCTGCTCGAACAAGTTGTTCATCTGCCACTTGCCCGCCACCGCCGTGGCATAGCCCGCATCCCGCAGCACCCGAGCGAAGCAGACCTCCCGATCCCAATCGAAGTACCCGCCGCCGTAAATAGAAGCGTCATGGTGTACTGTCCAGCCGGTGCGGAAGGGGTAGCGGCCGGTCAGCAGCACGTGCCGGCTGGTGCTGCACAACGGCATCACGTAACAGTGTTCGAAGCGCAAGCCTTCCTGGGCCAGCCGGTCGAGGCGCGGCGTTTGGCTTTCCACGCTGCCGTAGCAGCCGAACCAGTCCTGGCCCACGTTGTCCAGCAGGATGATGAGAAAATTGGGTGGGGCCGACGCACCACGAGCCAAGCCCATGCCGCCAAAGCAGAAGACAACCAGCAGCAGGAACCAACGGGCCACGGCCAGATGTTTGCGTTTCATGGCGTTGGGGGGGTCGGCTCGCCACCGGCGCGGGTGGCCAGGGACATCCAGATGAAGCGATCGATCGTGTCGGCGAACGCTCGCACCGATCCGTCCATGATCAGGGCATTGACGATTCCGGTATGGTAGCTCCGCGCCGTGACGGCCGCGAAGGTGGGCACCCGGCTGGACGTCCCTTCCCGCTGGTTCGTCCAATCGACGGCATAGGGGATGCCGTTCTGTTCGCAGATGATCTGTGTTCCCGGCGGAAAGGCCGCCGTGAATCCCGTCTGATGAACCCGCCCGTCGACCCACTCCGTGTGGCCGCTGGTGGGTCGCAGCTGGCCACCCAGGCTGCACACATCGGCCGGCTGCGCGGGTATGCGAAGCCGCGGGTGGCCGGCGTCACGAAAGTACGGCGTATAGGCCTTCGTTTCCGACATGCTCAGCGTTTGGCTCATGCCGTCCCTGAAACTCTGCGGAGACAGCCCCCGGTAGGGCATGAATGCTCCCAGCCCTCCACGGCCGCTGACCGGGTCGTAAACAAACCACACCCCCACATTGAACCCGTAATTGGACGGGAAATGAACGGGGACCTCGCCGTCCTTGACCGGATCATCCCGCGTCTCCGATGGGCAGACGAACGTGCCTACCCGGGCTGCACTGACCCGCATCCCGTCGGGCATCACGGCGGTGTCGTACGATCTTCGGAAATTGATCGAGTTGTACAATGGCGTCTGTTCGATGTAGGGAAGAAGCATGGCCAGACCGGACCAGTCCGTACGGTATGGGCCGCCGAAACTGGGAGGATAACGCCGCTGTGTACTCTCGAAGTTGTGCAGCGCCAAGCCGATCTGCTTCAGATTGTTGGCGCATTGGGCGCGCCGTGCCGCCCCGCGAGCGGCCTGGACAGCCGGCAAGAGCATGGCCAGGAGAATACTGATGATGGTGATGACCACCAACAACTCCACCAACGTGAATCCCTTCAGGCGGCGGCCGCCGGAGGGAAGCAACCCTTCTGCCGGCCAGCGGCGTCGCTCAGCGAACCCCCCCGACCCAATGGCCGGCGACAACGAGCTGTGGCGCGGGGCAGTCATATCTGTTCCCTTCTGGCTTGTGAACGGACCGACCAGCCACACAACCCAGCAGCCCCGTCCGCTCGATCAGGCGGCCGGCCAATGCCCAAAACACGCTGCGTGCCATGGCGGGCAGACAATCTCCCGCTGGCCGCGAAGGCCCTCACCGTCGACAGCGACCCGCCGACTTTTCCACACTAGCGTACCAGGGACAGGGCGCCAACAGGAGGCGGCACACCAGATCGCCCATCCGGGGGGGCAACTGCGCGGCCGATACCCCTCTTCGCAGCGGCCCGCCTCCGCATCCCGATCAGCTGCTGAACGACGGTCCCAAACCCGCCCTGGCCGGCACCGGACGAAGCGCGAACCGACGTCGGCGAACGGAAAGGCTAACGGACTGTCCACCTGTCCACCAGGTCGCTTGTTCCGGTCCGCGTTCTCATCCATAATCGGCGGCAGGTGTGCCGAGACCGGAGCGGCAAGGGTGGAGAAGCCGTGGCGGCCGGGCCAGCCGGCTGGTGCTCAGCAAGGGGGATCGCCATGCAGGTTCCAAGGTGGATGGGCAAGACACTCGACGGCCGGGCAAAGGCCGCCTGGTCGGTGTTGCTGATCGTTCTGGGCGCCGCAGAATTTGTCTCTGGCCAGTCCATGCGGTTCCGCCATCATTGGATCGACCGGAACCTGCCCGGTTCGGGGTGGGGCCAGACGGCCGCGGCCGACCTGGACGGCGACGGCCGCCCCGAACTGATCACGGGTCGCAGCCGAGGCGAAATCCGTTACTACCGCATGGTGACGCCGGACCAGTGGGTCATGGGGGAGTTGGGCGAGCAGTCGCCCTCGGAAGTGGGCGGGGCGGTCCTGGATGTGGACGGGGATGGATGGAATGATTTCGTCACCGGCGGGGCATGGTATCGGAACCCGGGCAAAGGACTAACTCGGCGCTTCCAGCGGGTGCCCTTCGACCCCCAGCTGCGGTCGGTCCACGACGTGGTGATCGCCGACCTGGATGGGGACGGCCGGCCGGACGTGTTGACCATGTCGGACAAGAACGACGTCCGCTGGTATCGCATCTCGCCCGACCCGCGCCAACCGTGGCAGCAGCATAGAATCGGGCAATCCGTGCACGCGGGGCTTGCGGTGGGAGATCTCGACGGCGACGGTGATCCGGACGTGGTCCGCTCAAACCTCTGGTTCGAGAACGCCGACGGTCGGGCAGAAGAATGGCTCGTGCGCGAGAACATCCCCTTCGGCAATCCGAACCCACCCTTTCCCCTGGCCACCCGCTGCCGCGTGTTGGACATGGACGGGGACGGGGACAACGACCTGGTGATGACGGAAAACGAAATCCGCGGCGGCCGCATCGCATGGCTGGAGAACGCCGACGGCCACGGCGAGAGCTGGCGGCGGCACGAGCTGCCCCAAAGCGACTCGGCCACTCGCGGTGCCTATCATTCTTTGATCGTGGCCGATTTCGACGGCGACGGCGACGCTGATGTGTTCAGCTGCGAGATGGAGGGGATCGCGGGAGAAAAACCGCCGCGGTGGTTCATTTGGGAAAACGTGGACGGCGCGGGCGGCCGGTTCGTGGAGCACGTGATCCTGGATGCGCACCTGGGCGGCCATGAGGCCGTGGCCGCGGATTTCGACGGCGACGGTGATCTGGACATCGCCAGCAAGCTATGGCGCCCGCGCCGGGATAATGCCAACGGAGGCCGCAACCACGCTGATTTCCTGGAAAACTTGCTCCGCTGAGGGCGCGCTGGACGCCCAAGGTGAACCGGCGGGGGGAGCGTCCGGCGGGGCTCTGTGCGCCGTCTGCAGGGCAGGCGGAGCAAGATGAGCGGTACGCTGGGATGCTCCCCGAGGCCCTGGCGGCCTGTTTATCGCTCGAGAAAACCGCCGGCATCGAAGGTGACCGAACCAGCCCTCGTGGTGATCGTGATCTTGCCGCTGCCGTATTCGGAGCGCATGTAAGGGCAGTGGTGCAGCATTTTCGGCGGATGGGGCCGCGACGTGCCGTTGATGCGGATGCTCATGTCCCGCAGATCGACATCGACCCGGTCGCCGTCCACGGTGAGGGCCTGAATCGAGTGGCCTTCCAGCTTGGGGGGCGACAACGCAGCCAAGAACGCCTGGACAGTCGGGAATCGCTCCAGGTCCGAGATCTGCAGTACGTGGTAGGAATCGGGCAATTCCCAAGCCGCGCACAGACCCTTACCGACCTGATAGACCCGCCACGGTCCGATACGCTTCCCCCGGATGCCGCCGTCTTCGAACAGCGTCCCTTGCCCGAGGAGCCAGTTCTTATGCTGGACGCACCGACCGCGCGCCTCGTAGCGCCGTTTGTGGGGCGGCACGCCTGGCAGGATCTTCTCCACACGCAGGCCCTGGGACGGATCCGCCCGGAAAAGGATGCTGTTGTAGCGCGATTGCAGGTTGCCGCCGTCGGAGTGCACCGAGCCCATGACGACGTGGGGCGTTTTGTAGTAGGAGAGGGCGGCCGGCAGCCATTTCTGGGTCTTCCACAAGGGATCCGAAGCGGGCCAGCCCAGAAATCGTTGGCCCGTGTAGATCAGTTCCGCAGAGGAATTGGCTTCCGTTGCCAGGGCCACGACCACCTGGTGAGGTACCACTGGGCTGGTGGCGAAGAACAGACCCTCATCCTGCTTCAGCCGCGGCTCGTTGCCGCTGGCGTAATGAATCGTGGCCGGCTCCAGACCCGGGACGCGTGCCTTCTGGAAGTCGAATCGGGGCTCGCCCAACCCCAGAGCCAGCCACACCGTGGGCAGGAACCCGTCATAACGCCCGTCGTTCAGATAGGCCACCTTGCGAGCGGTGAGTGATCCGGTGGCGTCCGCCGTACGACAGCGGAACGACGGCCCGCCCAAATAGCCGTTCAGCCCCAGCACGCAGCGTTCGGCCAGAAGCACATTGAGCACCGTTTCAGCTGCCTGCCGCAGCCGCTCGTCCGGCGCGTGATCGATGAGCACGATCAGCGGGTTGCTGAAGTGGTACTGGTAACACTTTGAATTCCATTCGATGAAGCCGCGCTCCAACCGCCAGGCCAAGAACTGCTGGATCTGGCGCACCTGCTCCTCCAGGTCGGCGCCGCGAGCCTGGTCAGCAAACAGGCCAATGGTCAAATGCATCAGGTCGTGGTTTTCCGTGTGCCGCGGTGGCCAGTGGGCCGTCGTACTGAGAGCGTTGCGCGGCCAGCCGATCAGATACCGCGTGATATGCCCTTTCGCCTTTTCGGAAAGACGACCTGAATCACGGAAGTCGAGCAGCGTCTTCAGGAAGCGGATGAAGTAAATGTCCTCGTCACCCGGCAGCGGGCCGAAGGTTTCAAAGTACCGGTTGGCCCTGTCCACATCGCGACCGGCCCGCAAGCGGGCATGGTTCAGGGCCCAGAGCCTCCCGTCCCGAGGATCCATGGCGGGCTCCAGCTTGGCGAACGTCTCCAAGACCCATTGCACATAGGTGCCCCGCCGCTGGGACAACTCCCGCCTGTAGCCAGCATGTCTGTCGGCGCGGGCTTCGCCAAAAAGGAGAAGTGCCAACAGCCAACCAGCTGTGAAAGTCGCAATCTGCAAGCGCACGGCAGGATGGCGTCGGGGTTTGAGGGGCAACGAACTCGATGCG
>DQVB01000496.1 GCA_015661985.1 Planctomycetota bacterium
AAATTTTGTCCCCGGTGGTTGCCAAGACCTGAGGATAGGGTAAACTGGTGCGTGTGGAGTGAGTGCCCATTTTCTGGCTCGTAGGGCTGAAGTTGTGGGGACCATTCCCATACGGTCGGTTTGGGGTTCTTCCGGAAGCACCCGGTCAGGCGGAAAGCATGACGTCGGCTGGCAGGGGGAAGCATGGCTGCCCCGGAGCAATTCATTCTCGGCGAATTCCGGCGAAGGCTGGACGATCGCTACCGGGTGGCCATCCCGGGGGAGCTGGCCGAGCGGTTGGCCCCTCCTGGCCAGGAGTGCATCCTGGCCAAAGAGCGGTCCGGCTGCTTGAGCCTTTGGAACGCTGCCTTGTGGCAGAGCAAATTGGACCAGCGTGTCGAGCTGATCAAACAGAAGCTGGGCCTGGGCGATCTGGATCGCCGGATCGGCCAGCTCCAGCTGTTCGGACGCCTGCTGTCCACCCGCCACGCCTCCGTGCAGCTGGACAAACAGGCCCGGGTGCTGGTGCCCAAGGAGTTCCGAGAATTCCTGGGCGCCGAGCCGGGCGACGAAGTCGTTGTGGTCGGCGCCGCCGTCTGCGTGGAGATCTGGAATCCCCCGGCATGGCTGGGATACATCCAGCGTCGCATGCCGCGGTTCCGCAAGCTGTGCAATCGTCTTTCTCAATCGTGAGGACCCGCATGCTCGGTCCGGCTCAGAACGCTTCCCCCGGTTTGTGTCACCCGAGCCGGAATGCAAGTCGCCAGGGACAGGCCGTGCCAGGGCACGGACTGCCCAGTTCATCAGGCCGGACCGAGCATGCCTTTTCTGGTCTCCCATTCGAGCCTGACTGATCCAGTGGGCCGCTCCCAGGCGGCCCATAGCAAGTCTACCAGACAGTCGCCTCGGCCGGGAACGTCTCCTGCCGGAGCCGGAGGGGTTTGCGCGCCCGGTCTGGCGCGGGCTGGCCGCGCCGGCAGTTCTTTCTGGACGGCGATGGCCAGGTGGCACTGGCCCCGCACCGGTATAATGGAACGGCTCGGCACGGAAAGGGGGCCTTGCCATGCTCCTGAAGATCACCACGACGCACCACCCGGCCACCGATCTGGGGTTCCTGTTGCACAAGCACCCGCAACGGCTCCAGAGTTTCGACTTGAGTTTCGGCCGGGCGCACGTCTTCTATCCAGAGGCGTCGGTGGACTGCTGTTCGGCTTGTCTGCTGCTCGACGTGGACCCGCTGGCCATGGTTCGGCGGAGCGGGCGCAGTGGGCGAGGGCTGCTGGGCCATTACGTCAACGACCGCCCTTATGTGGCGTCGTCGTTTCTCAGCGTGGCGATCGCCCGGGTATTCGGTACGGCGCTGGCGGGCCGGTGCCGCGAGCGGCCGGAGTTGGCGGCCACGCCCATTCCACTGGAGGCCCGCGTCGACGTGCTGCCCGTTCGCGGCGGCGGAGGCTTCCTGGATCGTATCTTCACCCCGCTGGGATATGCCGTCGAAGCGGTCCGCTATGCGCTGGACGACCAGTTTCCCCGTTGGGGCCCTAGCCCTTACTATTCGGTCACGATCCGGGCGACGAAGACGCTGGCTGAGCTCCTCACGCACCTCTATGTCCTGGTTCCCGTTTTCGACAACGACAAGCACTACTATGTCGGTGGGGACGAGCTGGAAAAACTGCTGGCCAAAGGCGCCGGCTGGTTGGCTGGGCATCCCGAAAAGGACTTCATCACTCGGCGATACTTGTTGCATCGTCCGAGCCTGTACCGCGAGGCTCTGGCTCGGTTGGTCGAGGAGGAGCAGGAACCGCTGGCGGACGACGAGCCGGAAAGCCGGGAGCCGGAACCGGCCCTGGAGGCGGCGATCAGTTTGAACGAGCAGCGGATGGGTGCCGTGCTTGCGGCGTTGCGATCCAGCGGCGCCCGAACGGTCCTGGACCTCGGCTGCGGCGAGGGCCACCTGCTTGGCGAACTCGTGCGCGATCGTCACTTCGAACGGATCGTCGGCTTGGACGTATCGCTGCGGGCTCTGGAAAACGCCCACAAGCGCCTCGGGCTGGAGCGAATGCCGCAGCGCCAGGCCCAGCGCGTGAACCTGATCCACGGTTCGCTGATCTATCGAGATAGGCGGCTGGAGGGGTTCGATGCCGCGGTGCTGGCCGAAGTGGTCGAACACCTCGATCCGCCGCGGCTTGTGGCCTTGGAGCGAGTGGTGTTCGAGTTTGCCCGGCCCAAGACGGTCATCGTCACCACGCCGAACCGCCAGTACAACGTCCAGTGGGAGTCGGTGGGTGCGGACCGACTGCGTCACGGGGACCACCGGTTCGAATGGACGCGCCAGGAGTTCCGCCAGTGGGCCGAGCGTGTGGCCGGGCGCTACGGCTACACGGTCCGCTTTCTGCCGGTCGGCCCGGAGGACGAAACCCTCGGCCCGCCCACCCAGATGGGGGTTTTCCAGCGTGCCTGAACATCTCCGCGACAGGGACTGCCCCGAATTGTCTCCGGGCACCCGGGTCGTCACTGAGACGGATGTCATTGCCCCCAACAGCCGCGTGCTGCACCCGCGCGGCGCTGTGGGGGTTGTGGTGGACGTTGTTGCCCGTTCGGATCGACCGTATCAGGTGCGGTTTCCCGATGGCTTGATCAGAAGTTTCAGCTCCAGCGAGATAATGCGGCTGGTGGATTACCAACAGACCAGGATCGGGCTGGACCGCACGAAGGCCGAACAGACCGATCTGTTTCGGCGGGTGATCTACCGGTGTGTGATCGGATCACAGGCGTACGGCCTCGCTCAGGGTGATTCCGACATCGACCAGCGCGGCATCTACTTGCCCCCTGCCGAATGGCACTGGTCCTTGTACGGCGTGCCAGAGCAGGTCGAACGCCATGAGACGCAAGAGGTGTATTGGGAGCTGCAGAAGTTCCTGATCCTGGGGCTGAAGGCGAACCCCAACGTACTCGAGTGCCTTTATACTCCGCTCGTGAAGAAGGCGACGCCGTTGGCCTTGGAGCTGCTCCAGATGCGATCGATCTTCTTGTCGCGTCTGGTCTACCAGACCTACAACGGCTACGCCATGTCCCAGTTCAAGAAAATCCAAGCGGATGTCCACAACCATGGTCGGGTCAAGTGGAAACACGCCATGCACTTGATCCGCTTATTGATCTCAGGCATCAGCGTGCTGCGTGACGGACTGGTCACAGTCCGGATGGACAGCCACCGGGAACAACTCCTGGCCATCAGGCGCGGGGAGGTGCCGTGGGAGGAGATCGACCGGTGGCGTCTGAGTTTGCATGCCGAGTTGGATCGGGCGCTCGCCGAGACGAAACTGCCTGAACGGCCCGACTACGAGCGGGCCAACCAGCTGCTCATCAGGGCAAGGCGTGCAGCGCTGGAGGATGAGTTGCCATGAGCGTCGGCAGCATATCCCGTCGCTTCCTCAGCGCCCAGCCTTACCAACTGTTGTTCGTGACGGTGAGCGGCGCCCATCCGTATGGTTTTCCCTCCGCCGATTCCGACTATGGCCTGCGCGGCGTGCATCTCCTACCGCTGGAACAGATGGTCGGCATGAAGCCAATGGAAGAGACGGTGGAACGCTCGGTACCTTTTTAGGGCCGCCAAATGGACTTGGTGCCCCACGAGGTGAACAAGTTCTCTGGTCTGCTGCT
>DQVB01000706.1 GCA_015661985.1 Planctomycetota bacterium
CAACCGGCGCCGGTTTGTGGCTGCAGCAACCTGTGGTGTGTCGGAATTGCGCTCCGTGTCTTTTGCGGTCCTGGCATTTATAGTGTGACGGGTTACAATGCCCGATCGAGCGGCCTCGAAATCGTTCCTGGCCGGAAGGGGTTCACAGCTTTAGCGCTTCACGACCTTGAGGAGGACTGCCATGATGATGTGTCGACGATGCTTTGGAGCGTTGGCCCTATGGGCGGTGATGGCCGCCGTCGCGCTGGCCGCCGCGCCCTACAAGGCGTTGATTGTGGACGGCCAGAACGCCCACGATTGGAAGAGCACAACGCCGGTGCTCAAACGTCTGTTGGAAGAGACGGGGCTTTTCACCGTCGACGTGGCTACCTCGCCGCCGCGTGGGGCGGACATGGGCGGCTTCAAGCCGAACTTCGCGGCCTACGACGTGGTGGTGTGCAACTACCAGGGTGACCCGTGGCCGGAGGAGACGAAGAGGGCGTTTGTGGAGTACGTCAACAGCGGGGGCGGGGTGGTGGTCTATCATTTCGCCTGTGCCGCCTTCCCCGACTGGAAAGAATACAACGAGATCATCGGGCTGGGCGGCTGGGGGCGCCGCAACGAGAAGTGGGGACCCTACGTGCGCTGGCGCGACGGCAAGATCGTCCGCGACATGACCCCGGGGCGGGGCGGTGGCCATGGACCCGCGCAAGAGTTCCAATTGGTGGTGCGCGAGCCGAACCACCCGATCACGCGCGGCCTGCCCAAGCGATTCATGCATGTGAAGGACGAGCTCTACGGGTGGCTGCGTGGACCGGCCAAGAACTTGACCGTCTTGGCCACCGCTTTCGCCCCCAAGGAGAAAGGCGGATCAGGCGAACATGAACCGCTATTGTTCACGGTGCGATACGGCAAGGGGCGTGTGTTCCAGAACGCCCTCGGCCACACGGCCGAACAGCTCAAGAGCGTTGCCTTCATCGTCACTTTCCAGCGCGGGGCCGAATGGGCGGCCAGTGGCAAGGTGACGCAGCCGGTGCCCGATGACTTCCCCACCGCCGAGCGGGCCAGCGTGCGGGAGTGAAGCGGCCGCCCCTCCCGGCGCACCAGCCCCGGGACGCCCCCAGGGGGTCGTTATGGAGCCCAACGAACCGAGCTGTCCCGAGCCCAAGCCGGTGCAGTTTCGCCTGCGCACGCTGCTGGGGTTCGTCACCGTCAGTGCCCTGCTGCTGGCCGCCTGCGAAGTGCTCGGCCTCGATCATGGCTTGGCCTTGTTCGGGATTGCCCTGTTCGCTCTGTTCGGCCTTGTCGCCGGCCTGATCGGCGCCTCGCAGCGGAGCATTGTGGTGGTGCACGAGACGTCGGACCCATCCGATGCGGCCCTGTGCCGGAACTACTTGCGCAGCCGGGGCGTGCGAGCCATGGTGCTGGACCGCGCCGAAGAACTGGGTGCGATGACCTTCCGCAACTTCCGCGTCGGCGTGCCGGCTGCCGAGGCCGATTGGGCGCGACGGGTGCTCCAGGAGCGCCCCGGTGATGCCGGATCCGGCGAGGGCTGAAAGGATCGGCTGGGCGGTTCAGCCAACGGAGCGCACCTGACCGCGGCCGAGCGCTCCTCCACTGGCCGGGGTCGCCACAGAAGCGCTCCAGCGCGGGGACCATGGCGGAAAACCAAAGCGGAGCGCGGCGCCGAGCCGGTGCGCGGGATGCCAGCCATTGCTCTGACCTCAGGCAAGCCCATGGAGTTTGAAAACCAAGTGATTCTGTTGACCGGCGCGGCCGGTTCGATCGGCCGAGCGCTGGCGGCGCGATTGGTCCAGCAAGAGGCGTATGTGTTCCTGACCGACCGCGAGCAAGTCGCGCTGGATGAGCTGTGCAGACGGCTGGGCGGTCGGGCCCGAGGCCGTGCGGCCGACGTCACACGCGCCGACGAAGTGGACCGGACGGTTGACGCAGTGCGGCAGGCCTTCGGGGGCCGGATCGACGTGCTCATCAACGCTGCGGGCACGGCCGGCCAAGCGGCCGCGGTGGAGAGGATCTCCGAAAGCACGTGGGACGAGGTGTTCGCCGTCAACTGCAGGGGGTCCTTCTTGTTCATTCGGCGAGTGGTGCCGGTGATGAAACGGCAGCGCGGGGGAAGCATCGTCAATTTCTCCAGCAAATCAGGCAAGACCGGCTCGGCTCTGCTCAGCGCCTACTCGGCGGCCAAGGCCGCTGTGATCGGCCTGACCCAGGCTCTGGCATACGAGTTGGCTCCCTACGGCATCCGCGTCAACTGTGTCTGTCCCGGTATCGTCCAAGACACCGGGGTGTGGCGGAGCGTATCGGCCGACTACGCGCGGGCCATGGGACTATCGCCGGAGGAGGTCGTGGAGCGCTTTACGGCCAAGGTGCCTTTGGGCAGGCTGGCCCGCCTTGAGGACGTGGTGGAAGTGGTCTGTTTTCTCGCCTCCCGGCGGGCCGCGTACATGACCGGCCAGGCGATCAACGTAACCGGCGGCCGGGAAATGCATTGATCACTACGCCGTCCGTTCCACGGGCGCGCAGGTGGACCGGCTTGTCGGCCTTTACGCCTCAGCGATAGCCGTGATCAGAAAAAGGGGCAGGTGGACGACGCGGAAGGAACCGCCCAGGCGTGCGTCGGCCGCCCGAATGGCCTCCAGTCTCCGCCGTTCCCGGGCGCCCAAGGAGAGTTCTTCCAGGAACCGGAAGCGGGTAGCCGAGGGCGGTTCGAGCCGGTCCAGGAGATCGACCCGGACGGCGAATCCAGCGGTTTGGAGCAGCCCGGGTAGTTTGCGGCCCACCTCCGGATCGGCGCCCGAGCGGCGTAGGGCATCCAGCCACAGCGAGCGGGTGGCGATCTGCGGCGGGTATTCGATCAGGCCGCCGTAGTCGGGTTCGATGGCCACCAGCGCACCGCCCGGAGCCAGGATGCGGCTCACCTGGCCGATCACCGCCTGGACATCCAACCACAACATGGCGAACTGGCAGAAAACCAGATCGAACGTCCCATCAGCGAAAGGCAACCGCAGGGCATCGCCGCATACCCGTACGGCACCGGCGAACCGATCGGCGGGAGTGCCGCCAAGGGCGGAGAAGCGCCGATCGAGCGCTACGACGGTCCCGCCGCTGCGGCGCACCAGCTCGGCGGTCACTGCGCCCGTCCCGCAAGCCACATCCAGTACCCGCCGACGACGAGCGATCTGCAGCCGCCGCAGCAAACGGCCGCGCGCGGGCGCCAACCACCGGGCCAGCTCATCGGAAAGCTCCGGCGCGGGAAGACTCGCTTCAGCCATGGCAGAACACACCCCCAGAATCCAGCCGCCCCAAAGACCATCGTAACCCAACGTGGGGCAGGCTTCCAGCCCGCCGCCTACAACCCAAAGATGCGCGTGCAGCCCGTACGTCTGCAAGCGGTAAGACTCAAGCGAAGCTGCGCCTCGGACCAACCGCCGCATGTGAGGCAGTGTGCAACAACCTGTACAAAACTCGACTCAACAGCGCAAAGTTTCACCCACCAGGTAACTGAACGCGGCCTCGCTGTGCTCGGCCGCAACCAAGCGGGTGACGCCTTGCGGGGCGCCACAGGCCGGGCAAACCGAGTCGTCCCCGCCGCAAAGCGCCGAACCCCTTTCGGGCTTTCGGCACGACAAGGGCTCTCACCCGGCAAAGTCGCAGCCAAGGTACTACGAATTTCGAATTTCAATCCGTCCTCCGACCACGCGCACATGGGGCCGTGATCCACCTATGGCACCGCGTGTCTCGGCGCAAACGGTGCTCGCGTCCGCGGATCCTTGGTTGTCTCCGTCCGGCGGCCCGGACGGCGGAGCAGCAGAAGGGCAAAGAAACCGAGGATCACGCACCAGCCGGCCTCGCCGGTCTCGCCCATGATTGACGGGCAAGAATGCCCATCCTACCTTTGGGTTCTGCAACGTTTCGGTTTTCTCAGACATCTGGATCCCACGACGTGACCAGCCGGCTGGCGCTTCCCCGAGGATGTCCGCTGGATCTGGATCTCTTTGACCGGCGAGCGGCAGATGTCCGGTTCGTCGACCTGCTCCGGTTCCACTGGAGTCTTATTGCTCGGCGATGGGCGCGCCGTGCGATCGTCTTTTGGGTTGTGGGTTGTGGGTGACAGGCTGGAAGCCTGTCCCACGTGAGGGTGCTTTGGTCAGCGCGTCGTTTTTCGGGAGCGGCGTCCCTTCCGCGGCACGGGCAAGAGGCGTTCCCGACCGAAAGGCGTCCGGGGCAGCTCATCGCCCGCCGCCGGCACACGCGCAGGCACAGGCACAACCGGCGCAGGCGCAAGCGCAACCGCCACCTACGCTACCGCCGGAGGAAGAGGGTTCCGCCAGGGCCTGGAAGAAATCGGCCGTCAGCCGGTCGGCGCCGCTCAAATCGATCAACCCGCTCGCCCCTTCCGGGCTCAACTTGCCGGGCGAAACGGCCGAGGCCAAGCTGCCCATGGTGTTCTCCGTCCAGCCGACGAAGGAAGCCGCCACGTCCCCGAAGGTGGTCTGGCCGGGGATGCTGGGCCCCGGTGCCGGCGCCGCCGGCGCGCTGGGAGCGGACGGCGTCCCGCGTGTCCAGACCGGTCGATACGGACCTCCCCAGGTGAACACGGTGGGATAGTCGTCGTCGATGAGGATCCATTCGAAGTGACGGTCGATCCACTTTTCCCGCTGGGGCACATCGCCGATGGCCTTGGCCTGCTCGACGGCCCGCTTGACGATCCTCCGGTAGTAGGCCTTGGTGTCCGACAGGTCGAAGCCCTTCATCCGAGTGGCCACGTGTTGGATGAGTTCTTTCAGCGGTACGGTGAAATCGATCTGGCGGAGCGGCTTGCCCGGATTGTTTTGGATCAGATAGATGAACGGCGGCTCATAGCTGTGCACCACGACGCCTTTCTTTCGGGCCACCTGTCCGTAGAACCGCGACCGTGCCGCCTCGCTGATGAGCAGTTCGCCCTTTCCGATCCGGAAGTCTTCGACCACGTCCACCACCAGCGGATCGGCCTCGAGCTGCCGGAGGATGCCTTTCTTGAGCATTCCGAAGATCACCAGCCCCAACACGCGCGACAGGGGCAATTCCAGCAAGGCGGCGGCTTCGGGGGCCGTCAGCCCTCGTTTGATCCCGCCCCCTTCGACCTGGGCGATGGGCGGCATGTAACTGGCTTTGCGCCGCCACAGATACCATTCATTCAAGCCCGCCAGAAGCGCCACCACCGGCATCAAAGCCAGATGCCATCCCGGGCTGTGGTAGAACAGCCAAACGAACAGCGCCGACAGCAGAAACCACACCGACACGCCCGTCCCCCCGGTGAAACGGAAGAAGAGAAACCCGAAAAGCACCAGGAAAACGATGCCCGCCACCACCCTGGCCTGGGTCGAACCACGGAACCACTTCATCAACAGCCCGAACTTGGTCACCCGCACCACGCGCTGGAGATCCCGTTTGGGAAACGAAACGCCCACGATCCGGGGCTCCGTGGGAAAGACACGACGCCACTGCCACACCACCGACACACCCTGCTCGGTGCGCACCTTTTGGCTGAACCCAACGCCCTGGTGAAGCACCTCGTCCGGCTGGACACTCTTGGGGAGGTGGACGGCCAACTCGATATCGCCCGGGGCTTCGACGAACTGGCTCCCGAACCACGTGGGCGTGATCCGCAGCGACGCATAGTCCTCACGCGTGGTGTCCTGGAAAACCATGTCCGGCATGCGGAACTGCACATGCAACGTGCCCTCACCGCCCCGAGGGATCGTCCTGCGGCCCAGGTGAACCTCGAACCCTTCCACGTACTGCGAAGGACGGATGTCCCGAAGCCGTGTCCCCTCCATCGACGCGGTGACCTGCTCCAGGCGGTATCCCGGGTGGGGCGTGCCGATATCCACCACGTCGATGGGCCGGCTGGCGCGCCCGTTACGGAAGGTGATGTCGTAGACGATCGTCACCGAGGCGTCCGGGTTTACGGCCACTTGCATCTGCATCCTGGGCACGCTGAACCGGTAGTTCTGGGCCGCTGCCGGCGCCACGAGGCCCGCGATGGTCAACCACGCCGCCACGGGCAGGGGGCCGAGGCCCAGGGGCCATGCCGCCCACCGTTGGCCGCGCCCGTCGCTGCAAGGCTGCTGCATCGCGTCGCCTCCCACCTACTGAAGTCTCCCCGGTCGCTCCTGCCAGCCGTCGGCCCAGCCGGCCGGATGGCGAGGGCAATCGGCCGCGCAGAGGGCCAGCCCGGGGCAGTCGTCGCATCGCGTGTCCGATTCGATCCGTTCCCGATACGCCCGAAACACCTCGCTCCGGCCGATCTCCTCCCACGGCTGGGCCAGCAGATTGCCCGCCACACGATAAGGCCCTCGGGCCGGGATCACCCGCCCGTCCGGCTCGATGCGCACCGCGTGGTCGCCCGAACAGCGGGGGCCGCGGCGCAGTTGGGCGGCCAATCCCTCGTCCGGGTCGTATCGCACGGGCGGGTACCACAAGCACCGCAGCCCATATCGGTCGGCCGCAGCCTCGACGATCTCCGCCGTCTGGATCAGCTCCCGAGCATTAAGCGCCGGCGACGGACCCGGTTCGGTCGTGGCGACGGCGTAAGCCGCCACATTCCTCAGCCCGCGGCGCGCCAGTGCCTCCAGCGTCTCGTCGATCGTCTCGGCCGTGGCGTCCACCAGCCCCAGCTCGGCCACCGGACAAACCTCGTTCTCCACGATCCGGTCCATGAGCTCCGCAGCCCGGCTGTGGTCGCCCGGCCCAGCCAGCCCGTCATGCACGGCCGCTGAAACGGACAGGTAGAGCAGATCGATGTGGTCCACGCCGGCCAAGGCCAAGCGGCGAAGCAGATCCCCTTCAGCCAAGTCCATGGCCCGAATCCGCACACCCGCTATCAACCCCAAATCCTCGGCCCGCTCGATGGCGCCAACCAGCTGATCGGCCCGAGGAGCCGCCCCGGCAACAATCCGCACGTGGGGAATGCCCTGGTCCCAGAGCCTGTCCAACAAGGGCACCAGCTGGTCGGGACTGGCCAGCGGCACGTCGGCCGATAGCGGCTTGCCCAACGGCACCAGCTGCGGAGTGAACGTCGGGTCGGCCAAATTGATGATCGGATAATTGTCGCCCGGCGCCGCCAGCGTGGCCACCAGGCGGCGAACGCGCCGGATGTCCTCGGCGACCACCTCGAAACTCACGTCGCGGAAACAGTCCGCCAGCCGTTCGGCGATCAGATCGTCGTCGTCTCCGTCCAAGATGCCCTTGGCGATAATCACGCCGGACGGGGCCAGCCACGCCGCGGCCGTGGCGTTGGCCAACAGCAGCCCCGCCCCGCTGGGATCCACGCGCAGGTGGAAACGCGTTTGCGTGCCGTCCGCCTCGCGCTGGTAGTGATACAACCCCGGCCGAAGGCCAGCCCGCTCCAAAGGATCCGCCAACACAGGCCGAAATCGCTTGACGAACCGGCTGAAATTCATGCCTCCCTTCCCGCACCAAATGGTCCCAAGCCCGACGTGTGGACGCCGCCAGCGGCGGCAAGAACCTCATTGAACCAGAACCTGCCACGGGTTGTCCAGCCAGCCGGCGCATCCGGCCCCATAAGCGGTAGCGCCACGCGACGGCCTTTCCCTTTCCCCCACCGGCTTGTGCTTGGGCGGGAATCGGCCAGCCACGGCGATCCGTGTGGCTACCGTTCGGCTAATGTGGGCATTCCAAACCAGCTCTCCGGGGTTCGGCCCGGCGGTGGTAGAGATAAGCCAGCGGCAACGCGGTGAAATAGACCACCCCGAAAGACCAGAGCACGTCGCTGGCAAAGTGCTGCCCCTGCACAATTCGGCCCACGCCTATCAGGAGTCCGCCGGCCAATCCCAGGCCCACAAAAGCGGCCGCCCACCGGGGTCGGCGACGATACAGTACGAAGGCAGGAGCCATGAGGTAAAACCCCATCGAGGCATGCCCCGAAGGGAACGACCGACACGGTTGGCTGGAACCCAGTTGGCCGATCGGCAGGAACGGATGTTGCCCCCCGAATCGCTCCACCTGAGACGGCCGCGGCCGGCTACAGAACTCCTTGAGCACCAGGTTGACCATCAGACCCGGCCCCAGCAGCAGCAGCAGGCCCAAGAAAAGCCCCTCTGCACGCCAAACCTGCAGCCGGGGCCAAAAGCGGCTGGCTGCCGCCACGGCCAAACCGCCCAATCCCATGACGAGTCCCGGGTAGCAACCCCAGCGGTAGAGCGAAAGCCACGGTTCCGCCTTGCGCCCAGGCCAACCCACCAAACCGCCGTGAAACTGTTCGGCGATCACCAGATCTGCCTGGGTGAAGCGGAAAAAGGCCGTGCCAGCCAGTACAATCGCCAGCGGAAGGATGACCGACAAGAAGGGTGCAACTGCTATTTGATGTTTCATTTTCGTGTTGTATAATGCCGGGCGGTTGAGGTCAAGGCCA
>DQVB01000621.1 GCA_015661985.1 Planctomycetota bacterium
CGGCCCGTGCGGTAAAACTCACCTTCTGTGGCACTACGACGCCCAGGTTGCTGCGCCTTTCGTCCCGCTCATGACAGAGAGGAAAGTCCATCCTGCCCTGCCGGTTTGCAACGCTGGGGCCATTGATTGCCGGCGTCACTGTCTCGGTTTCAGTTCCACCCAAATCGGGCTGATCCACGCCATATTGCGATCCTCTTGGATCACGCGGGCGTAGTAATAATGGACGCCCGGCCGCTGCTCCACGTCCTGGAATTGGAACTGCGCTCGCCGTGTCGGCTTTTCCGGCTGGTAGGAGTAGACGATCTGGTTATCCTTGATCACATCGACGCGGGCGATGTCTGTTGTGCCCAGGATATCGACCTCCAAAGGCGGCACGCGGTCCGCGGCAAACTGGCTCCCCATCAAGTGGCCGCCCATATGCATGTGACACTCGATCTTGTCCGTGGCGGCGTAACACTGCCGTTTGTGCAGCGCCTCCAGGATCGACTCATTGCTGAACTTTTCCGCCCAGACGCATGTGTAAGAGTTATGGGTGGCCGCGTGATCGCTGCTGGCGATGAAGCCATAGCGGTAGCCTTTGGCCAGCGCGTTCCAGATGTAACCGGCCGGCTGGGTCTTGCCCCCGTAGGGCGAGTCATCCCGCTTTTGCCGGGGGTCCGGCGCGTTGGGGTATTCGGTCGTGAAACGGCAGCCCTGGTAGATCTCCACCACGGGCTCCATGGGGCCCGGCGGGTAGGCGAAGTCGGTGCCCATCACAGGGCTGGTGCTGGTATGGGGGATGGTGATGGCGTTCTGGCCGACCAGGCGGGACCAGAGTTGCGGGGGAGTCAACCGTTTTTCGCCTTCGTAACCGGAGTTGGCTGACCAGGGACGGTTGTCCGCCGTGCGCGGAACACGTCTCACATCACGCCGAAGCCCGATGATGTTCCGGTGCCCGTAGGGGAACCGCTGGCTCCGTTCGTACCCGTAAAACGGCTGGTGCAGACCGGCCACGCGATGCAGGTCGGCCGTCTTGCCGGTGAGCCAAAAGTCGTGGTCGTTGAGGATCTTCACGTGCTGGACGTGGTCGGTGATACAGAGGAAATCCAGTTCGGCGGCGTCGATGGCGTAGCGGAAGGCGTCTTCCAGGCTGCCGTCGCTGCCGGTGCGGCAGACGGACAATTCGGTATGGCGGTGCAGGTCACCGAAGAACAGCTGCAGCTGCCGGCCCTCGATCGTGTAGACCGGTCGGGACCGACGGGGCGCTCGGCGCACGGCGATCGTCGCCGTCCGCACCGGCTCGGACTCGACCGGCGCGGTCCGCGGCGGGCGTGCGGGCAGCAGGGCCGTGTAGATGTAGTTGTCATGACCCACCGGGTCGGTGCGGTGGTCGCAGGGCCATACGACGCGCAAGCGGCCGTCCGCGTGGGGCACGGCGGCCATGCGTACGTGTTGCCCTCCTGAGCTGGAATCCAGCTTCGCGGGCGGCGACCAACCGTCGTCGCCTAACGAACTGCCGTAGATCTGCCACACCCCGCGTCCGCTCAGTCGCCGGAAGAACAACCACAAAGATCCACGACCGTCGGTGGCCAGGTGGGCCCTTTCGCTCCGGTCGGTCATCGCCTCAGGCAGTCGCAAGGCGGAGTCGGCTTTCGGTATCTCGATACCGTTGCCGCCCCACAGGCGGAGCCGCACGTTCCGCTGCTGGCGGAGCCCGGCCGTGTGCGAGTCCATCCCCCAGCCTTCCCGGCCCTCTTCGTAGGCGATCCACAGGCGGCCCTGGCCGTCGTATGCCAAGCTCGGGTGCGCCTCGAACCGCCCGCCCGCCGCCACGGCCACCGCCGACCGCCACTGGCCCTGCCCACAGAGGCGAAGACAAACGTCGTACGAACCGTTCCGCCAACGTGACCACGCGACCGCCACCATGTCCTCCCTGGAGACGGCCACGGCAGGGTTCCAATCATGGGCTTCGCCGTCGCTGACCAAGACGGGTTCGCCCCACCGGCCGCTCTGGAAGCGACAAAGGTAGATGTTCGAACGATCGCCGCGCCAGCCCTGCCAGACCAGGGCCAAAGACCCGTCGGCCATCGTCGCCAACGAGGGCGTCTTGTCCACGCCCGGGTCGTCCGTCAGCCGCGTCGCTGACCCCCACCTGACCCGGTCCGGTCCGACCGTGCCCACAGAGGCGTACAGATCCCAATTCCCCCGGCGCTGCTCAGCCCAAACCGCCATGCATCGATCCTGGCCAACGGCTGCCACGGCGATCCGCTCCACATCTCCCGGCTGCGCCAGCACCTCGAACCGCGACTCAGGCCGGCCGTTCGTGTCCAGCAACACACCGCGGATCTGGTCGCCGCCGGATGCCCTTCCTTTGAGACCGGCACGGGGCAACCCGAGAAAGGCGCGCCACAGAACAACCACCCGCGCGTCGCCCAGCGGGCATGCGACCGGCTCGCTGTCTTGGGAGGTGGCGTCCGAAAGCCGTTGGACACGCTCGCCCAACCTCTGCGCAAGCCGCACCACCAGGCGTCCGCCCTCGCTGCCCGCGAAGCTCAGCTCCCCTCGCTTGCGCAGCTGGGCCACCGACCATTGGAACCGCCCCTGGCGAGTCTCCAGCCGCACCGACGTGGCCCCGTCACCTTCCACGACCAGCTCCATGCCGTCC
>DQVB01000573.1 GCA_015661985.1 Planctomycetota bacterium
CGCGTAATGGCTCGATGTGCCCTTGGCCCAACCCACAAACTCGTCGGATCCGGGCACGATCCCGCCGTACCCGCCGATGGCCTTGCTCAAGGTGCCTCCCATAAACACCTCAGGGGCGCCGCTGGGCCCGCCGCGGGGATCCACAGCGTTGACGCCCTGGCGGGCAATCCCATGATGTTCCAACGTTCCACGTCCATTGGCCCCGAGGACGCCGATGGCGTGGGCGTCGTCCACCACGAGGATCGATCCGGGATAGGCGCCCAGCACCCGACAGTAAGCCGGCAACGGGGCGATGGCCCCTTGAGCGGCGAAGACCCCATCGGTCAACACCAGCGGCCGCGCGCCTGGGGCCAAGTGCTCGCGTAGCCTCCGGCTCAAATCCTCGGCGTCGCAGTGTTCAAACTCGACCACAGGCCGACCAGCCAGCCGTGATGCTTCCCGCACAGAATAGTGGGCGAAGCGATCGACAAGAACGAGGTCGAAACGGCCTTCCAGCAAGAGGACCAACAAGTGGTTGGTCATGTAGCCGGAGGGAAGGTAGACAGCAGCGGGGAGGCCGAAGAAGGCGGCGGCGTTTCGCTCGACGGCTAGCACCGCTGGTGTGGTGCCCACTCCCAGCCTGGATGTGGCACTGCCGACGCCGAGACGACGGGCCGCGTCGCAGGCCGCCTGGAGTACCTCCGGGTGGCCCTGAAGCCCCAAGTAGCCAGTGCCGCCGAAATAGAGGTATGTTCGGCCGTCAATGGTTGTCTGAGGGCCGGGGGCACTTTCCATGGTCGGCACGGCTGTGGCCCCGCAAAACCGGGGTTTCTTTCTCCGCCCAAAGGGTAAACCAGCTGCGGGCGCTTCGAGGGATCGCCTCAGTCCATACCACGAACCGGGCAGACTCATAAACCTATTGGGGGCATACCCACCCCCCAAAGCGTGCACCGCCTCACAAGCGGATCCCGCGCCGGGCGGCCAGGATGATCATCGCCCGTCGAAAGTACTGAAACTTGTTCTTCGGTTTCTGACGGGCCCACAGGAAGACCCGATAGACCACCCCGGCCGGTAGCCGGCCCTCGTCGACCAGTGCGAGCACGCGGTCGATGAAGCCGTTTTCCTCGATCGTTGTGGTGCGGAGCCCGGCGCGAAGGGTCTCAGCATCCAACTGGCGCCGTTCCGCCCCGGATGCCCCGGCATGGAGCACCACCAGCCAAGCGGCGACTACGCCTGCAAAAAGCGACAATCTTACCATGACGCTCGATTCGATTGTGCCCTGAAAGGGGTGACTGCAACCTGATCAAGGTGGCGGCTTGTAGCGAAAATCGGGCGTTCGTGCAAGGCCGATTCGCCGGTTATCATGTTTGGCCCACCCATGCAGGACAATCGCCACCGCTGGTCCCGTTTTCCCAGGTTCAACCCCACAAATGCGACAACAGGCGCATCCCCGATGTTCCAGGCAAGCGAGGACGGTTGCCCCCGGACTGCTTCCTCAGCCCACGCTGGGCTCGGGTGCAGATCCTTTGCGCGCTTCGGGGCGTGATGTCGAGGAGAGAGAGCCACGAAGGACCCCGCCATTGTTGGTGTCGGTTTTTCCGATGTGGTTGATTCTCGGGGTGCGGAGGGGCCTGACGCCCCGGGTCCCAGTGCGGCGCACGGCCAACAGTCCAGGCTATATTTTATTGTGGGAACCGTCCCGGGACGCACCGCTGGGCAACTGAGAGCGGGTGGCGCCGCGGGATCGCTTGGGTAATGCCCGAACGTTGTCCTGAAGGGGCAGTTTTGGGACAAGGCCTCGGGCCGAGCTGAACGGGATTGCTTTGGGCGATGGCTGACCAGCAGCAAGACGTTGACCAGGAGCGATCAGCCGCGGACGGCGCGGAACAACAGAAGCCCGCTTCACCGAAGGGCCGCATTCGGCTGGGAACGCAGGCAAAACTGTTCCTGTTCGCGGCTGCCGTGGTGGTCGTTGAGTGCATCGTGGCCTATCTCTGCCTGCCTGGCGCGGCACGCTCGGCAGCTGTGGCTGCGGCCGACATGCCTGAGTCGGTCGATCCGGAGTCTCTCCTGGAGATACCCCAAGAGGATGAAGGACTTTCGCAGATAGAGGTAGATCTGGGGGAGTACAGCGTCACGGCATTCCAACCCCGCTCGGGGACCGCATTGCGGATCGATTTCCACCTGTACGGGACGATCAAGCAAGACGATCATGAGGCATTTGAAGCGGCCATGGCCACCTACCAGAACCGGATCCGAGACCAGGTGTTGGCCATCGTGCGCGGCTGCGAACTGAATGACCTGACCGACGCCGGGTTGGGCTTGATCAAAAGAAGGATTTTAGCGAAAGTAAACGAGACCTTCGGCAAACAACTTCTCCAGTCGATCGTTTTCAGCGACTTCTCTTTCATGGAACAGTGACCGGGCCCGTCGAGCCGGTGTGTCGGCCAAAAGTCGGGTTCGGGCAGTCCAATCGAGCGGTCAGGAACGGAAGCCATGGCCGAGGACAGTGGATCTCCGCCTCAGAGCGACCTTGGAACACCCGCCCCGGGAGCGGCTGGCGCAGATGAGTCTGCCAGTGAAGCGATGGATCCGGATCAGATTGAGGCCCTGTTGAACTCGGTGAAGGGCGGCCCATCACCACCGGGCGGGGGGCTCGCCGCGAGTGCTGAGGACGGCCATCAAGAGCTGCGGCAAGCGGAAATCGACCGCTTTTTGTCCGAGGCGGGGGGGCCGTCCGAGCCGGAGCCGAGCTCGGAGGCGCCTGGTTCCGAACAGCCGCCCTCCCCCCCACAGGCTGGCGAGGGCGACGTGCCGGCTGCCGACGTCGAGTTCCTGTTGAACCAAGCCCATGAGGCGCTGGAGTCGATCCAGTCGACCGCGGACGCCTCCGCCCCACCTGGCGTCCGGCCCTTTGAGCTTCCGGAATTCGGGGGAGCCCCGGCCAACACGGAAACGGCGACGTTGGACCTCATCCGCGACGTGGAGCTGGACCTGAGGATCGAGCTGGGCCGAACGCAGATGTACTTGGAGGAGGTCCTCAAGCTTCGCAAGGGCTCGGTCGTCCCCCTGGATAAGCTGGCCGGCGATCCGGTCGACATCTACGTCAACGGCCGGCTGATTGCCCGCGGCGAGGTATTGGTTCTGAACGATAATTTCTGCGTCCGCGTCACCGAACTGATTGCCGGAACGGGTCCTGACCCGTAGGGAACAGGGCTGGGTACCAGAAGGGTCTTTCGGGGTTGGCCACGCAGATCGCGGGAGCGCACCGATGCGCTTGGGAAAGCAACAGCTCGGGCTAATGGCGATCGCCGTGCTC
>DQVB01000334.1 GCA_015661985.1 Planctomycetota bacterium
GAATGCAAAACGTCCTGACGAATTTGAGAGGGGGAGTTCGTGCCACCGTACGGGGCGGCTTGGGAGATCACCGTTACGGAGGCTCGCGGGCGGGCATCGCCCGCCGGTTCGCAGTGGAACGGGACCGCGTTGGGGCCTGAGCGGAGTGCGGGCACGTCGCCGGTCGGGGTGACTTCTCGCAGCAGCTCGTCGCGCGGTCCGTACAACTTGCAGTCGTCGGGGCCGAAGAATTTCAGGTACTGGCCGGTCACGATCGTAACCGGGATGGTGATCGTCTGGCCGCCGCCGGGCAAATGGGGCAGCTCGTCGGCGGCCGAGACGACTTCCTGCATGACGCGACGCAACTCGTGATACGGACAGCCGATCAGAGCGACCTTCGCGCCGAGCTGCCCGAAGCGCCGATAGGCCGCCGCCCAGAGATACCGCATCGGTTGCGGAATCCCGGCGACGTTCGTCTGCAGGTTCAGCGCCAGCGCACACGCAGCAAACGGCTGATCGTCGGCTCCGGTCGACGTGAGCGGTATGTCGACGAAGGTCAGTTGGTCGATGTCCGGCGGCTGGACCGATTCGACTTCGAGGATGAAATAGCGTTTGTGGGACGTGATCTTCGGCACTGCGCCTACGCCGCTTGGCGCGGACTCGAGCGTCATCACCGGCCGCGGCGTTTGAGCGGCCGCGACGCCCCAGGCCGTCCAAAGACACAGAATCGCGAGACACGCGGCGGGACAGATTTTCATGGCACGGTACCTTTGGCGCGGTTTGGTGTTGGGGCTGCGGTTCGGTTGCGGATAGCTCTGGTGCCGTTGGTTCGTACGGTCAGAGGGATAGAGCTCGGGTGGCCAAGGGGGCCGGGCGCGGTTCCACGGACGGCCGAGCCTCTCGCTGCCCGTTGGCGACCCGAAGCGCTTGGGATATTCTGCCGGAGTCGTACCGCGAGATCAAACTTTCCTCAGGCGGGAAGGACCGCCGCGGGAGTGGGTCGGTCCTTGCGCCAGTTGGGGGCCTTCCATTTGCCCTTGGTGAAATCGGGTCGCCGCGCTGCTTCGCCCGCCTCCCTGGTGCGCCCACCGGCGCCGGAAAAGTTCACCAGGGGCCCGTATCCCACAGCCAGAAAAAGGAACATTCGCCACATGGCACTCACCCGCGATTGCCCATTGCCCGGCCGGCGTCCTGTGTGTGGATGGAGCTTGGATCGCCCCACGCGTCCCTCTCCAGGTAAGCGGCTGCCACCAGCCTCGTCAAGCGCCTTCTGGTGCCATGGAGGACCGATTCTTGCGTCGTATCGCTGGGCCATCGACTCAACCTGCGCCGCGCTTCCCGGACCCTAAAGAACGTCGCCTCGGTGGCTGAAGCCTGTCGGGCAAACCAGGGAGTCCAATGAGGACGAACGTCATTTCCGCGTGTCGTTGCGAACCGATGCCCATGCTTGCTCGAGCAGCCGGTAGTAGTGAGGAAACAGGCGGACTGCGTTCTCGAATAGTTGGGGCAGCGTCGGATCGCTTGGTGGGCGGCCCGCCAGGTTCCATAACAGCCGGATCGCCTGCTTCTGTGGCCGGTCCACACGCAGACCCAGTTGTTCGAAACACCGGTCGGGCTCCAGCCGTCGCTCCCGCAGCACGTTGCGCAGGGTTTGGACGACGGAGACGGTGAGCTTCTTGAGCCAGGCGATCTCGTAGCCGAGCAGGCGGCGGGCATCGAAATGGTCCGGCGCGTTCACGTAGAAGTAGTATCGTCCGGCGCGAACGCGGGCGAACCGTACGCTTTTGCCCGAGACGGCCGCGGGACCGTTGGCCAGGCCGTCCAATTGTTCGCTCAGCTCCGCCGGATCACACGAGAGTCCAGGCCGCTCAGGCCGGGCACAAGATCGCGCTTTTCCCACTTGGCCACGAGGGCCACGACATGGTGATTCTCAGCGGCAAGTCCCTCTGCGACGGTCGAGGCGACCTGTTCGAACTGCCGCCGCAAGTGGTCGAGAGTGGAGGCGTCTATTTGGCAGGGCATACCGGCAGCCAGCAACGTTGACGGGAGGACTGGTAGATCGCATCGATGATTCGTGTGGCCTTCAGGCCATCCGGGCCCGTGAATTGCGGCGACCGGTCTTCGACGATGGCACGGGCGAAGTCATCGATGAGCGGGAAATGGCCGTTTTCAGGCTTGGGCATCTTGCGGCGTTCGGTTTTTCGCCCGACGGTCACGACAACGTCTTCGCCGTCACATGGGTGCAGCGTCACTTTGGCTTCAGTCCCGGCGATGTGGATTTCGTCAGTCCAAGTCTTGCTGTTCCAGTGAAACGAACCGGTGACTTGGGCCCCGTGGGTCAGGGCCATCAAGACGGTAGCCGAGTCTTCCACCGGGTAGCTGTGGGTCAGCGTCACCACATGGGCTGTCAATTCGCGAGGCAGGCCGAACCACCAGGCCAAGAGGTCCAGGCGATGGCTGCCTACGTCGCTGACCACGCCGCCTCCAGACAGCTCGGCTCGCAGCCGCCACGCGCCGGGCGCGTCGGGATCCGGGCAGTACCAGCTGTGCAACACCAGCCGCACCAGCACGACCTGGCCGAGGTCGCCTCGATCGAGCATTTGCTTGACCCATCGGAAGCGAGACCAAAAACGGCGGTAGTATGCCACGGCCAGCCGCCGCCCTGTCTGCTCGGCCGCGCGGCACATCTCCGCCGCTTCGGCGGCGTCCAGCGCCATGGGCTTTTCCACGACCACGTCCTTGCCGGCCCGAAGCGCCGCGATCGTCTGCGGTGCGTGCAGGAAAACCGGCGTGGCCACGTAGACGGCGTCGACATGGGGATCGTCGAGCGTGGCATCCAGGTCGCTATAGACCTTGCGCGGGGCAAGCGCGGTGATCTCGGCTCGCTTCTCCTCCGCGTGGTGGGTCACGCAGGCGTACAGCGTGCTGTCCGGTTGCCGCAGGATCGCGGGCGCCACGCGCTTGCGCACGATGTCCCCGACACCAACAACGGCCCAACGCACCTTGCCGTCTCCCATCGATTCGGCTCCCTTTACTGGTTCAGTTCGTGCAGGGATTGCTTCATCGCCCAGGCGATATAGTCACAGTCTTCGGATGTTGTGTGTGCCGAAAGGGGGAGGCTGAACATTTCGCGGCAGGTCTTCGCGGCGATGGGGCAGCGGGCCCTCTGTTCGCTGTAGTCCCGTTCTGCCAGCGCCTCCCAGGTCCACACCGCCGGGTAGTGAATGGCGCAGCCAACCCCGTATCTGCTCTTGAGGGCGTTCAACAGAGCAGCCCGATCAAAACGGACCTTGTCCGTATCCAGCGGGAGCACATAGAGGTGGCAGGCGTGTCCGGGTCCGATGCCGGCGGGCCGGACGATCTCCTGCACGCCCTCGAGCAATGCATGCATGAGGCGGAACAACTCCAGCCGGCGCGCGATCACCCGGTCAACTTTGGCCAGTTGCGTCAGGCCCACGGCACACTGGACTTTGGTCATCCGGTAGTTGAACCCTATGGAGACGATTCGCGGTTGTGGGCCATAGACGTACCCGAACGTCTTTCTCTGCCGCAGGCATTCGGCGAACTGCTCGTCGTTGGTCGTGATGGCGCCGCCTTCACCCAGGGTGGTCATGTTCGTGTTGGATTGAAAGCTGTAGCAACTGGCTTTGCCTCGCCCGCCGGTCGGCTGGCCAGACGGCTCGGCCGGTCGGCCACGGGAGTGAAGAGCCACTGCGCTTCGGCAGTGTCAGGGTCGATGCGATAGAGTGACCCGTTGGCACCGCTGGCGTACAACGTGCCGTCGCCGAGGTTGAACAGGGCCTCGACCTTGGCATATCCATAGCTCCCGTCCGGCCGTGGCAGGCCCTTTTGGAAAAACACCATGCGGTCCTCTCGAGGATCGTACTTGCAGAGCCGAATGGCATCGGGCCCAGGCTCGGTCTGCCACGCTCGTGTCAACGACCAACTGCTCCATACGCACCCGCGGTCGTCTGGAACGATGTTCTCCCCTTGAGCCATCCCACCGTAGCCCGAACCCAGCAGAGCCAACACGCGCGAGCGGCCCGTACGCAGGTCGTAGGCGGCCAGGTATTCCGGGGCGAAGCAGAGGCAATAAGCCACCTCCCCAGGCTGGTCAAGGATCAGCGACTGCACATAGACGTGGGGCAGCACAATGCCCAGTTTCTCGATCTGGCCTCTCGCCGGATCGAACCTGACCACGGCCGCACCGGGCGCTTCCAGGTACCGATCCAGGCAGTGCAACAGGGCCGGCGCGGCGTAGACGCAGCCGTCGGGGCCCTTGACCAACGAGCGGTGGAGTTTCGCGTCGAACGGGTCGGCTACCCGGCTGTATCCCAATTCCATGAACCGGCCGGCCTTGCGGTCGTAAGCCATCAAGATCTGGCCGGCATCGAAGCTGGTGATGCCCAAGTAGACCCGATCGTCCGCGGGTTCGTACAGCGCGCAATCGAAGCTGACCCAACCTTCTTTCCACTCCGGACGAGCCAAAAAGTCGTCATAAACCCAGTGGTGCTCTACCTCGTCACACCACTGCCTTCCGAACCGGGCGTTTTGGAGTTTCAAAGTCCTGATCTTCATCGCCGTCGACCGCCGGTTGTGCAAGGCTCGCGGTTGTCTCTCAGTCCACCGGTCTGTTGCCCGCTCGGGCCGCCCCGGCGGTGTTCCGTTGCAGCCTGAGAGGATCCCTGCGGTATCGAACGGCTACGTCCGTGGCTCCGTCCCAGGCCCAGCTCCATATTCGAGTCTCTGGGGTCATATGGGCGACGGCCGTTTCGTGCCGGTAAGGCCCCTTCGTGGCTGACCGGTTTTCACGGATTGTTATGTTTCACGCGGTCACGGGCAAGTTGAGGCAGGACGATGTGTCTGGGCAGCCTCTTCGAACGATGTAGAGTCTCGTCATGACCACCTTGTCCGTGTCCGGACCGAAACCGCGACGCGTGGCCTGCTCCCGAACCCACTGCATCGCCGCCTTCCGGCTCCCGAACTGCCCCCACACCTTCTTGTTGACCGGCCCGTGCAATTTCCCCTCCTCACCACGACGCAGCGTTTCCATGACCACCACCGTCGCCCTCCGCCCATTCTTGCTGTTATGCCCCCGTTTTTTGAGTGTGCAGGACCATTACAGGGGATGGAGCCGATCGCAACCAGGAATGTGGCCTTTTTCGCGCAGTTCCTGACCCCAGAGGACGCAGAGCTGTTCACGGAGCGCCTCTTCAATTGTCTCAGCGGACTCTGCGCACTCTGCGGTTAAAGGCTTCGCCACGTGAGGTGGTGGTGAAGACCCTGTTTTGTTGCTCCAGTCTCGAAAAAAGCGAGGGGTTCCGCCCGGATTCAATCCGAATGCACCCATTGCCAATCCGTCCTGCTTGATTGCGGCTCTGCCGCGCCAGGCCAGCGCGCGAGCACCAGCCGCGCGAACAGGGCCAATGCGAACGGGCAACGGCCCTTTCAGTCGTGGGTGCGGGGCGAATCCCATCCTGCGAGCGGTGCCCAGCCGTGAGCGGTTATGTCGTGCGAGGCTGGGTGGAGGCACCCGGCGATTGAACTGCAAGCGAACAATTACCTGACGGGATTTTGATGCGCACTTGCCACCACAGCGTTGGGCTCGCGTGCTCCAATATGGCCGCATGGCGGCGCCAGAAGGCACGCGTGACAGGCGCGAAAAGTCATTAGGGTTACTTCAAGCCGCTTGTTAACCGGGTAGGCGCTTGACAACCGCAACGCTCTGCGCTAGCTTGGTCGTTGTGTCAGCGCCGGCGCCAGCTCTGGGAGGGAGCTTCTACCCCAAGGGGTGGTGCGGGTGGGGGGGTGATTGCATTCATCATTAACAGGAGAGTCGCCATGGTGAGATCCGATGGTGACCGGCGGGATGCGTTCACGCTGGTCGAGCTGCTGGTTGTTATTGCGATCATCGGTATTCTGATCGCGCTGTTGTTGCCGGCGGTCCAAGCGGCCCGGGAAGCCGCTCGCCGGACCCAATGTGCAAACAATCTCAAGCAACTGGGGATTGCGTTGCACAATTACCATGACACGTACAAGCAGTTTCCCATTGGGACTCGGAACAATGATCCGGCTCATCCTCGGCCGAACTATATTTGGAGGCCCGGTGATCACCGCAAGGGGAGCTTCCTGGTAAAGCTTCTGCCCTATTTCGAACAGACGGCCATGTACGAGCAGATCGACTTCAAGTACGACGTGAACGTACAGATCCGCCGGATGGGCTTCGGTTGGGGTTCGGGGACCAAGCAGCTCGACACGCTGCGTTGTCCCAGCGATGATTGGAACCCGACGAACCGGTCGTTGAGCAATTATGCCAAGTCGTTGGGGTTCCAGCGGATGCCGGACTGGCAGGGCGGATGTCCGGCGTACGAGCCACCGAACATCGTCTTGTTCCACAGTGGATTGACGGGCCACGGCAGCACGAACGACGGGCGGAGAATTTCGGGCGTTTTCTCTCGATACGCTTGGGCCGCACGCTTTGCCGACATCATGGACGGGACGTCCAACGTGATCGCCATTGGCGAGATCCGGCCGTGGTGCGGCGATCACCATCGGGGCGGGTGGTTCAATCCGAACGCTTTGTGGACAGCCACCACGGGGCCGATCAACTTCCCGACCTGTCCGGATGAAGGGCCTGGCCATTCCAGCGGGCCGAGCGATTGCAATCACTTCCGGGTGTGGACCACATCGCAGGGCTTCAAGTCGCGCCACCCGGGCGGGGCCCAGTTCCTGTTCTGCGACGCTTCGGTCCATTTCCTGTCGGAGACCATTGACTATTATACCTACCAGCGACTGGGAGACCGCTGGGACGGCCGGCCTGTGGGGAACTATTAGGGAGTGGCCTGGTCGGTTTGAGGGCGGCTCCCGTCATCGGTCGGGCGCGTTGTTGTCAGCGGTGGGGTCAATACGTCGGGCGGGCGGCGAGGGCCCTGCGGTGTAAGGCCGTTGGGGCGTTGGTCGTTCGCGGCGCTTTGGCCACACGGCTGGCCGAAGGACCGGCAGCCGTCGTTGATCGGCGGCGCCGGCTCGCGTTTTTTCCAACTTTGGGTGTCCGGGCCGAGCGCTCCGGCACTACATACTGGCTGGATACTGGGACTGGCAATAGGAGGTGCAGGCAATGGAACTACGCATGCGGTACTTTTGGGTCTTACTGGTTTTGACGGGCATGGTGCTCGGCTGTGCCGGTTCGGACCGGCCCGAGACGGTGCCGGTTTCCGGCACGGTGACGCTCAACGGCCAGCCATTGGCGGGCGCCCACGTGGTGTTCACGCTCAAGGAGGGCGGAGAGTTGGCCAAGGCTACCGGCACGACGGACAGCCAAGGCAAGTATCAGTTGAGCACTTTTGGGGAGAACGACGGGGCGGTGCCGGGCAGCTACGTGGTGACGATCACCAAGACGGCTGGCGGCATGGAGGGGTCGGAGGAGATGGACGCTGAGGATCCGTCGGAGCTTTACGGCGAGGCCATGGAGGCGGCCGCACGGGGTGAGGAAGTGACCGAGGGCGAAAGCGAGATTCCTGCCAAATACGGTGATCCCCAGCAGTCGGGGCTGGAGGCCACCGTCACCAAAGGGGGGCCCAACGAGTTCAATTTCGACTTGAAATAGGGCGGAGCGACGCGGCTGGTCCGACGGCGCCGGTCCGCACAGGGGCTGGCAGGCCTGGCGCCACAGCGCGGGGCAGTCGTTACGAGCTTTCCGGCGGCGACTTGGGCAGCCTCGTGTTCGCCTTTGTCGCAGCGCCTGATGAGCGGCCAACGGAGGGTTGTGCGCCTTCGACGATGACCACCAGCCGGTCGGCAGGTACATCTTCGATCACGTCTACACCTCCGCCGATCCAGTGGATTTCGATACGATCGACGCGGCGGTGTGATCCGAGGCCGAAGTGAAGCCGCATGCCGTAATGGCTTTGGTAGCCGCGGCCGCTATGGACTTCGTCGATCTGGACCAGGTCGCCTGCAACGACGCGCACGCGCGCTCCCACCCCGTCCCGATTGCTCTTGGCGCCCTGGAGCCGGATCTGCAGCCAATGGTTCCCCGGAGGCGCATCGTTGCGTAGCAGCGTCGGTTCCCGTCGGGAGTTGAGGATCACCACGTCCACGTCACCGTCGTTGTCCAAATCGTCGAAACCCGCCCCCCGGCTGGCTAGCCGCACCCTCATCCCGTCGCCGCTGGTGTCGGAGACGTTCACGAATCGCCCCTCGCCGGTGTTCATCAACAGGAGGTTGGGGACCATGTATGCGGTCCGATCGGTCCGCAAATGAATATTGTCCTCGGTATGCCCGCAGGCAATGAACAGATCCCGGTCTCCGTCGTTGTCGAAGTCGACCCAGCCGTTCCCCCAGGTGACATGGTTCAGCGTTCCTTGGCCGGCGCCGGTGATGCGGGTGGCGTCGTGGAAGAAGCCGTTGCCCAGGTTGTGGTAGAGCACAGCCAGTTCGTCCTGGTAGGAGGTCACGTACAGATCGAGCCAACCGTCGTTATCGTAGTCGCCCGCGTCGACACCCATGCTGGATTGGGGCATCCCAGCTGAGTCGTAAGCGATCCCGCTCTGGACGGCCGTCTCGGCAAAACGGCCCTGGCCGTCGTTTTGCAGGAACAGGTTGGCCATCACGTCGTTGGCCACAAAGACATCTGTATCGCCGTCGTTGTCGCTATCGCAGCAGGTCATTCCCATGCCGGTGGCCGCAGCGCGGGCCACACCGGCCGCAGTGCTGACGTCGGTAAAGGTGCCGTCGCCGTTATTGCGATAGAGCACGTCGCCATCCGGTTCATGGTCCAGCGGCCCCGGATAGGTGGGGATGCCGTCGGCCATGCGCATCCGATGGGACTGGTAGGAGAAACGGACGTAGTTCGACACATAGAGGTCCAGATCGCCGTCGCCTTCCATATCCAGAAAGGAGGCTCCTGCGCCCACGCGGTTTCCACAGGCCACCCCAGCCTTGGCCGTGACATCCGTAAAGGTGCCATCGCCGTTGTTGCGATAAAGGACGTTGGGCCCGAAGTTATTGAGGTACAGATCGGGATAGCCGTCGTTGTTGTAATCACCGACAGTGACGCCCAGACCGAAGCCGGTGTCGCCCACGCCCGCTTCGTCGGTCACATCGGTGAATCTCCAGTGACCTTCGTTACGATACAGGGCGTTGCGCGGCGGCGTATCGGCCGTGGCTCCCCGAAGCGGCGCGCCGTTGAGGAAATAGATATCCACCAGTCCGTCGCCGTTGTAGTCAAACAGGGCCAGACCCGCGCTCATCGTCTCCATGATGTAGCGCCGGCCGCTACTGCCGTCGGTGTGGACGAAGTGGATCCCTTCCGGGTTGACCACGTGCCGCAGCACGATGGTGCTGGCCCGCGCCGCGGGCGCCGCTGGGCCCCCGGTGCTGCTCAGCGGCGGGCTCGGACCGGGAGCGGGC
>DQVB01000720.1 GCA_015661985.1 Planctomycetota bacterium
GCCCAACGGCCCCGCCACCGAGGCCCCGCGGGTGCGGCTAGCGGATGAGCAGGCGGCTGGCATGGGCCGGCTGCGGCGGGACGTCAACAGATCTGGCCAAGGGGGGTAAGGCGTGCTTCGATCCCGGATCGGACGCCAGGTTGCCATCGGCGCCTGCGTCTTCATGATGGCAGCGGTCGGATGCCGGTACAATCGACCCCGGCACGGGTTCGTCCTCCGTGGCGACTGGTCGCTGGAGTTCAACCGCGTCCCCTGGTTGGCCTCCCACGGCCCGGAGTACCAATGTCCGTACCCGAGCTGCCCGCCTGGGATGCCGATCCACCAGCCCATGGTTGAGCCTCATCCAGCGGTCCCCGGGAGCGGACAAGGCGATGGCCGGCCGGTTGAGGGGGCGGACGCACCGCAGGCATGCAGCCAGGGGGGCGCAGCAGCTGGCCCGTATGTCCACCCCCGATTCCACGCCGTTCCCACTCGGCCCGCCTTTTCGCGCCCCGACGGGTTGGGCTTCCCTGTCGAGGCCGCGGCAGCCGGGGACCATGCCGTCGACGGGGAAGAGAACTCCCCCGGCACGCCGGCCGTGGCGCCGGCTCCCCTTCCGCAGCCTGGCCCGACAGCCCCCCAGGGCGCCGACGTGGAGCAACCAGCTTCGGCCGAAAGGCCGGCGGCGACCGATCAGACCAGCCGGTGGATCTTCACCGGCCCTCCCCTGGGCCGGCCACCACGACGGCCCGAGGGCCGTAGCGGTCGTTCAGATCGGGTAGCTTGGCGCAATTAAGTCATCCCGTTTTTCCCAGGCTGCGTGTTTTCTCGGGCAACTGAGGGTTTAGGTAGTCTGTTATGGGCCATCAGCTCGCCGGTCAAGGCGTTCAGGTGGCCGGACCGATGTAACAAGGGCGGTCGCGCCGATCTTAGCGGCGTCGATTGATCAGCGCGATACCCCCAACCGTGGGGGGTGCGGCGGGAATCCTTCAGACCAGCTGTGATCCATCCTCCTATGGCCGACCGACCCTTCTGCCGACCCTTGCCGTGCCATCTTGCCCTGCTGGTCATCGCTGCCAGCTGCCTATTGGCCGTGTCCCTGAGGGCGTCTGATCTGCGCATGACGCCCATCGTCAAGGCCGTGCTCGGGGCAAAGCCCAGCGTGGTGAATATCCGGGGCGAGAAAACGATGGGCGTCGGCCGGGACTGGCAGGGGACGATGGACGCCGGCCGGCGGGTCAGCGGTATGGGCACCGGGGTGGTGATCGATCACCGCGGCTACATCCTGACCAATCACCATGTTGTCGATGGCGTTCGGCAGATCGTGGTGACCACGGCCGAGGGGACCGAGTACCGCGCTCGGCTGATTGCCCGCGACCCGGAGACGGATTTGGCTGTCATCAAGATCGACCCGGCCGAACCGCTTCCGGTGATCCGTTTCGGGACGTCGGCCGACCTGATGCCGGGCGAGACGGTTGTAGCCGTGGGGAACGCCTACGGGTACGAGCACACGGTCACCCAAGGGATCATCAGCGCATTGCATCGCCCGGTGCAGGTGAGCGACGCCCAGTTCTACGACGACCTGATCCAGACGGATGCCAGTATCAACCCGGGCAACTCGGGTGGCCCGCTGTTGAACATCGACGGGGAGATGATCGGCATCAACGTGGCGGTCCGCGCCGGGGCCCAAGGGATTGGCTTCGCCATTCCGGTGGATCGGGTCGCGGCGGTGGCGGCCAAGCTGATGGCCTCGGCTAACCCGAAGGCGGCGTGGCACGGGATCGAAGTGGACGTCAACCCGCGGCGGGAGATGTCCGGCGCCGTGGTCACGGCGGTCGAGCCGTCCAGTCCGGCGGCCGAGGTGGGAGTGAAACCGGGCGATGTGATCACGGCGGTCCAAACCCGGCTGATAAGCGGCGCACTGGACTTCTACCGGGCTGTGCTGGAAATAGCGCCCGGGGAGAAACTCGATCTGGCCATCCGCCGCGATGCGCAGCAGCTGCAATTGGCCCTGACGGCGGCTGAACCATCCGCCCGGACGCCCTCACCCGTCGACCGCGCGTGGGAGTTGTTCGGGCTGCAATTGAAGCCCATCCCCAGCGACCAATTCCGCCGCCGGCACAATACCCGATATCGTGGCGGCATGACCGTCACCGCCGTACGACCCGATAGCCCCGCGGCTGAGACGGGCATCCGCTCCGGCGACGTGCTGGTGGGCATGCATATCTGGGAGACCGTCAAACCGGAAGACGTGCTGTATATCATCGACCGTCCGGACTTCGAGTCCCTGTTGCCGCTCAAGTTCTTCGTGCTGCGCGGCCGGGAGACCCTGTACGGCTATCTTTCGATCCCTGGGACGCGGACGGCCCAGCGATAAGAGGCGGGCCGAAACCCCGCTACACGCCGTCGGCCGGTCAGCTCAGGTTATTCGTCTACGAAACGCCACGTGTCCCATCGGCGCCGGACTTCGCCGGGATCGTAGTGGCAGGTGACGACGAACAAATCTTCGTCTCGCAGCCGTTCGGACGGGATTGCGATTTGGATGTACGTGCAGCCGCGAGCGACCCAGGTGAGGAAGCCGTCCGTCTGCGACGGCGGAATGGGGCGACCGTTGAGGCGCAGGTCGATGATCTTGGCCCGCTGGTAAGGTAGACGCAGGCGCAGACACAGGCCGTGCTGGATCGGCGGCGAAAAGGATGTTGCCTTCGGCGTCGCCGTGGGCGCCGTTTTGCCGCTCATGGCATCCGCTCGCCGCTGGAGCAAGAACCAGGCTTCAGGATGGTTCTGACCGACCGGCCAATCAGCGGTGAAGCGAGCAACGGACTCGCCGTCGATACGCGGGTGCTTTTGCAACTGGTCGATCACGGCCGCGAGCGTCGGGTCCGCCAGGTACCGGCGATCTGCAGCGGCACTGGTTGCCAACACACAGACCGCTTTGCCCTCGACGGACGGATCGAGCGTTCCGAAGGTGAACTCGTCCAGCCGGTTCCACAGTTCCACGCGGCTACGGCGCCGCTCGGCGGCCGTGCGCCCGTACGCGGTGACCGTGGCATGCGTGTTGCCCAGGATCACCCGTGTCGGGTAACCGGGATAATACTCACCCGGCCACCGTTCGTTGCCGATCTGGAGCAATCGCCGGTGCCGCAGCAAGCCGCTCCGTTCCCAGGCCACTTCGGACGCTGAAACGATAGAGTGGAAGTGATAGTAAGCATAGGTGGCCGCGTAAAACCGCGGCTGGCCCGGCCAGCAGCGGCGCGCCATGTTCGCCAACCCCGGGCCGTAGAAAATGCGCTCGGCGTCCGACTCGCCCAGGTCCGACGGAAAACCCTCGGCCAGCGCGGCGGCATCCATCTGGCGGATGATATCCCGATGGTACGGACGCAGGGCGATGTTCGAATACGACGTGCCCGAGCTTTCAAACATGATGTACCGCTCGAACTCCAGATTCGTGCCGTGGATGTCCGCGTGCAGTTCCGGCTGAAGTCGATCCATCACCCGCTGTACGTATACGGCTTCTGGGACCTCTTGCCGGTTCAGCGGCCCTTTGATGGACCACGCGCCGTAAAGCGGGCTGACCTGACCCTTCTCGTACCGGTCCGGATCCGGCACGGGCAGACACACAACCACTTGGCGGCGAAGGATATCGCGCCCTTGCGGATCGCCCGAAACGAGCCATTCGATGATGGCCATGACGGTCGTTGCTGCCGACCGTTCCAGCCCCGAATGCAGCGCCGTGATCAGTGCATGCTCTTTGTTCGCGTCGTCGACCGCCGAATCGGTGATCGTCACGGCGTAGACCGGCCGGCCTTCGCGCGAAGGGCCCAGCTGTTCGAGCTTCATCGTCTGCGGATGCTGGCGCGCCCAAAGCCGGAGCACGGCTTCGATCTTTTCGTAGGGTGGCCAAACGGGTGGACCGGCCCAGCCAGCCGCCCGCTGGCCTTCCGCCGTGCAGACGGGCGTGCCGGCAAAGGCAAGGACGAGGGCGGCCAGGCCGATCTTTGGGACCATTCTCCGTGGATGATCTGTTGTCATTTGTCGTCGCTCCCACGGCGCGTCTTCCCCGCTCCATTCGGGCTTGTCACGAACACAGCTTCCCGTGATTCTAGCTGGACGACGCCACCGGCGCCCAGCGCGAGAGTACCTGGCCGCGTTTCGTGCCATCGGGGCACCTGCCCGGTGGCCCCCTGGGGTTGACAGATGGCGGAGAGCACGGCATCGTGGGTGCGTCGAGAGGACGAACGGTAGGTGGGCCGCCGGTACTTCTCGTTGCCAGGTGAAGTCGATCTGTTGAGGAGACCAATAATGCACAGAGGCGCGGTTCTCGGCTGGGCCCTGACAGCTGCGGCGATCTGCACATCGCCTGGATCGGGTTTGGAGCTTCAAGTTCGCGACATCGGTGTGCCCGTGCGTTCGGTCAACTGGGTTCGACTGTTTGCCGGGCACGACAAAGGCGGGAAGCCATGCGTGTATGCGACCATGGGCCAGAATGCACGGAACCTGTTTGTGCTGCAGATCGATCCGGAGTCTGGGGAGTGTCGACAATTCACCGCCCAGCCTCCCAGAGCCCAATACCCGACGGCCGCACTGATGAGCCGCGACGGGCGGCTCTACATCGGGGCGGCGTACGCGGGGCACCTGTTGCGGTTCGATCCGGCCAAGGACACGCTGGAAGACCTTGGGCCGATTCATCCAGGCGCTGCCGTCTTCCCCTGCCGCCTGGACGAAGACGAGCAGGGCCGCATCTGGATCGGTAGCTACGGTACGGCTGACCTGACGTGCTACGACCCGGCCTCAGGCGAGTTCACCCGGCACGGGCGTATGGACGAGGTCGACATGTACAACTACCCGTTCGTCAACCGCGACGGCACCGTGGCCTGTCTGATCCGAATGACTCGGCCCCACGTGGTCGTGTTCGATCCGGAAACGGGCAAGAAGGAAACGGTCGGGCCGGTGACGGTCAAGGGCCAAGGTACTTTGGACGCGCGGCGGGGCCAAGACGGCTGGGTTTACATCGTCTCCAGCGAAGGGAACTTCCGGGTGGAGGGCTTCCAGGCGAAGCCGGTGGAGGCGGTTCCGCCGGCGTCTTCGTCCAAGCAAGTGCTGCCGGACGGCACGCGCTTCGATTTCGCCGATGCATCGGCTTTGGTCTATCGCCGGCTGCGGCTGAAGCGTCCGGACGGCGGCGCGCGCGTCATCGATCTGGCGTACGATGCCGCGGGAAACGACATCTTCTACCTGCACGCGGGGCCGGACGGGCGCCTGTACGGATCGAGCGCCTTGCCGTTGCACCTTTTCCGGTACGACCCGGACAAGGACGAACTGGTGGATCTGGGACGGTGCTCGGCAGCGACGGGCGAAGCGTACTCGATGGCCAATTTCGGCGGCAAGCTATACATTTCCAGCTACGGCGGCGCCCGCCTTTCGGTCTACGATCCCTCCCGGCCCTACCGCTTCGGAAGCGGCGCGGAGGACAACCCGCGGGATCTGGGGCGCATGGATCGCGTCTCGTGTCGTCCCCGGTCGACGCTGGCCGGTCCGCTGGGACGCGTCTGGGTCGCGTCGCTGCCCGATTACGGTCTTTGGGGGGGGCCACTCTCTTGGTACGACCCACGGTCGGGCGAGAAGAAGGCCTACTACGACATCGCCGGCGACGGGAGCTGTTTCACGCTGGCGCACCTGGAAAAGCAGGGCCTGCTGGCCGTGGGCACGCACATCTCCGGAGGCAGCGGGACACGGCCCAAGGTTGATCAGGCTGTACTCTTCCTCTGGGACTATCGGGCCGAAGAAAAGGTCTGGGAAGGGACGTTGGACTGCCCGGTCACGGCCTTCAACGCCTTGCTGGCTGCTCCGGACGGACGCCTTTTCGGAACCTTTTCAGGGCGGGCAGGCACGGGGCTGTTCGTCTTTGATCCGGGCAAGAACGAGTTTGTGGAGCAGATTGAGCTCCCCGCCGGCGCGCCGCTGAGCTTGGGCCTCCAGTGGGGACCGGACGGGAAGGTCTACGGCTTCACGTCTCAGTGCCTCTATCGGCTGGACCCGGGAACGCTCCAGGTGGAGGAGCTTTTCCGCCGGGGCGGCACGTTCCATATCCCTGGGCCTATCCTGGGCCCGGACATCTACTTCGCCACCGGGCATCGCCTGCGGGCCATGCGCTTGTTCTGACGCTCCGGGCAAATGGCGGCCACGCGGTCCTGGGCGGCGCGGATCAGGGGCCGGCGGCAGCGTGGAGGTCGGCGGCCAAGGCCAGGGCGCCGTGGACGACCACCTGTTCGCCCAAAGCGGCCGGCACGATGCGGTACGTCCCTGAAAGCGGAGGGAAGACATATTGCTCGACGGCCCGCCTCAACGGCTCGATCCACAGCTCCGCCGGCGTAAGGGACACACCGCCCCCCAGGACTACGACGTCGGGCGCGAGCAGGGTAATCATCTGGGCCTGGGCCCACCCCAGCGCCTCGGTGGCTCGGGCGAAGATCTCCCGAGCCAGGCGGTTGCCGGCCAAGGCCGCTTGGGCGATGATCGGCGTACTGAGGCGTTCTACCGAGCCGCTGCACCGCTCGAGCAAGTCGGCCGCGTCCCGCTCCTCGAGCTCCTCGCGATCGATCAGCCGCTGGCGGATCTGTTCCGGTTCGGCTGGCGTGCCTGCTTCGCTGAGGGCCTGGAAAGGGTGCGAAACGGTTTCCGAAAGCCGCGACCTGGCCGCTGCGGTGATCGCCCAACCGCTGGCGATCGACTCGACCGTCTGGTCTGGGCCGGTAGCTGCCAGCCCGGGGCGGAGGTGGCCCAGTTCCGAAGCCACTCCGCTGCCACCCCGATACAGCTGGCCCTCGATCACCAGCGCCCCGCCAATGCCGCTGCCCACGTTGTTGTAGAAGATCACCCGATGGCCGCGGCCGGCCCCAAAACGGGCCTCGGCCAACCCCGCGCTGTCCGAATCGTTGGCCACCACCACGGGCCGGCCCAGGACGCGCCGGCACCAGTCAGCCAGGGGGAAATCGTCCCAGCCAGCGATCTGATGACTGGTGATCGTCCGCCCCCGCCTCACGTCCACCGGGCCGCCGAACCCCACCCCCACGGCCTTTACCCCATACCGCTCGATCAACGCCTGCCCGGCCGCTTCGATCCGCTGGCGAATCCCCGCCGCCTTCTCCTCCGCGCGGACAGCGAATCGCTCCAGCTGAACCAGCGGTCCGCCGTCCCCGACTCCCACACCCAACTGCAGCTTCGTCCCGCCAATCTCAATGCCCAAGTACATCGGCTACCCCGGCCCGTCCCGGTTCCCTTCGCATAAACGCCTTCAAAGCGACCTGCGGCCCCGGCCCACTCGGCCCCTCCCGCGACCGGTGCGCCCGGCCGTGAGCCGGCTGGTTCGCTCAGTGGGCCCGCAAGAACAACCATACCAGCCCGTCGACAAAAGCCAACCCAACCAGGAGCACGCGGACCGGTCCGCCCACCCGCCCCGCCTGGGTGCGCTGCGGTCGCGACACGATGATGGCCACGAGAGCAATCACCCCGACAACCAAAGCGGCCAGCGCCATGGGGTTGTGGGCCAAGTAGAGTTGGCCGAGCAGCAGCGCCATGAGCGTCATGGCGAAGAACATATCGGCCAGGGTGAATTGGAACTTGGGCACCGCCCCGAACTCCGCATGGGCCGCGCGTTTGTGGACCGGGCGACGTGCCGTGCGGGCACCTGGCCTGGCCCTGCTTCAGTAGCTTGGCTCTCCTGAGCCGGGATCGCAAGCGTCTCGCGGCCTGGCCCTGGGCTGAGGAAAAATGGCAGGGTAAGCTCCCTCGCTTGCCCCGAAACACCGAGGATGGGCGTGGGGGAGCAGTTTGCGTGGCTGAATCCGGGCAAACAGGACAAGCGGGGAAGCCTGTCCTGCGAGGCTCGTCCACCCTTGCATCAGCCCGGCTCGGTCCTCCCCCGCCGGAAAGGCCGTACAGCCGGCCGGCTGACGGGCTATTTCGGTAGAAAATCCTGCACGATGGTCACTTCGCGCACCTGGCGGCTGGTGGGCTCGAACACCCGGATCTTCACTTGGATCCCCCTCAGCGGCACCGGATACGGCGGCTGCGTCTCCAACTCCTCCACGTCGTCCACCACGCCGTCGCCGTTGTCGTCGAAACCGTTCGTGCCCTCGTCGATCAAGTCGGGCGGCTGGCCTGAAGCCATGTCCAGCACCCGGTCTTCATTGATCCCGTTGTTTTCGTAGTGGGTGGACCAGGTATCGTAGACGGCAGCTCGGCGGAATGCCGGCGGCGGCCAGTCTGTCGGATCGGAGAAGTTCTTCGCGTAGGGTGGTGTACCCGGCAACTGGGAACGCTGATCGCCGGCGTGATAGAAATGCGGTTCAGGTTCCCCTGTGGCCAAGATCCACTGGCGGTACCTGGGTGAGATTCCCCGGGGCCCCGGCCTGTTCTCCGGGCCCAACAAGCACATGTAGTTCAGGTCGACATAAGCCCCGTAGCTGACACGCTTGTAACGAAGCGGGTTATTCTGGTCCGTGGCGTTGGACGGGTTGGCTGCCAGCGCCGGCAAGTATCCCGGATCGCCGGGGAGGAGAGCGACGGTGCCCGTGTCATCCATCACCACCGGGGCGCCCGGATCCCAGGCCTTGACGTCAAAGCCGACCACGTTGGACAGGATCACATCCTCGCCGATGCGCCGGCCCAGGTACGGTGGCGGGGGCTGGCCCGGGCCGGCTGAGGCGACCTTCAAGGTGCCCGTATCCGGGTCCATCTCCTGCCACGGGTGCGGGTTCAGCCACGCGTCGAAACGGCCTCGTGCGGTCAGGGTGGGCTGGGGTAGGGGGCCGCCGGCCGGCCAGTCCTGCGCCGGTGTGGTGGGGTTGGTGTACGAAGTCTCGCGCGCCGTGGGCAGTCCCAGACGGTAAGTGGACCATGCCGTCGGCTGCAGGGTGGGCGGGTTGCGCGTCCAATCCCACGTGAAGTGGGGATGGTACGGGAAGCCCGTACGAATCGGCGGGTTGCCACCGTACCTGTGCAGGGTCCGGTGGGCGTAGCGGTTTTCCGGATTGGTCAGGTCCGCTAGGGTATTGGCGATCAGCCCGACTTGAGTCAACCGCACGGAGATGTCCGAGTTGTAGAACCCCCGCGGGTCCATGTTCAGGATCGTCTGGATGCCCGACGCTGCGCTGCGCTGGTCCATATCCACGGGCACACCGGCCGGCAATACCAGGAGCATGCGCCGGTAGAGCGTGCGGCCTCGGACAAACCAGGCCACCTCCGCCTCGTAGGACTGGATCGTCTCGAAACGCAGCGCGTAGGGACCCCGCGAGTCGATCCCCACCGGCGGTTGGCCGGGGCCCGGATCCACCTTGATCGCCACTCGCCCCAAGAACGGCCGATCTTCGCTGCGCACCGTGAACATCAGCATATCGTCGATGTCGCCCACTGTGGTGTCGATATCGCCGGTGTCCGAGTTGATGGCCACCGCATTAGCCGCGTCGGTCAGCTCGGGGATGATCACCGGGCCGATCGGCCCTTCGGTGTACTCGAGATAGCCTTCGCTGCCGCCGGCCGGCCGTGGGGGGAGCATGGTGGCAGTGACGTTTCCCAGATCGCGCTGGAGCCTCAGTTGCGCGGCGCGGAGCCGATCCGTGGTTTCGACCAATTCCCGCGACTGGTTGACCGTCTCACCCACCGAACCCAGCAGCACGACCACCGCGCCCATCATCATGAGCGTCAAGGTGATGGCCGTGAGGATCTCAACCAGCGTGTATGCGGGGCGTCCGGCCGGTCGCGACGCTGAATGACAGACCATTTTCATGTGACGTCTCCGATCTGTGTGACCACGGTCACACCCTGCGTTCCAGAGGTGTCTCTCTTGGATCGGCTTTGGCAATCGATAAAGCCGTTCTCGGAACTCGGTAGTAGTCCTGGGC
>DQVB01000072.1 GCA_015661985.1 Planctomycetota bacterium
TGCCCCGATACCTTGCTCTCTCCTCGGCGCCTTCTATTACGCGCCACCATCCCCTCCCCAACACCCTGTGAACGGATACGACGGGACTGCACTGCGCCTGGGGCCAGAGCCCGGCCTTTTTTCGGAAGGCCTCGTTTTTCGAGTCGCGGAACGGCCCATACGTTGCTGGAAGCAACCGCGCGGCACGATAGCCCATTTCCCGACGGGCCCGCCGGCCGTTAGAATGGCGGTATCCGATTGGGATGGAGGACTCCACCGGGACTCGAAAGCTGAAGTGTGCCATGATGAGAACGCGTTCGTGCTGGTCAGCTGTTTTCGCCGCCTGTTTGACTGCAGCACAGGCGGGCGGGCAGGAATCTGTGAGGCCCTTGCCGCCGGATGCCAGTCAAGGCAATGCCCATTACTACGGGAACCGGGCGCCGCTTCTGCCCAGCCCCCTGGTGAAGCTGCCGGTCGGCGCCATCGAGCCGCGGGGCTGGATCCGCACCCAGCTGGAGCTCCAGGCCGAGGGTTTCCACGGGCACTTGACGGAGATCAGCCGGTTCCTTCGCAAGGAGAACAACGCCTGGCTCAGCCCCACCGGCGAAGGCGAAAACGGCTGGGAGGAAGTGCCCTACTGGCTCAAAGGTTTCGGCGACTGCGGCTACCTGCTCCGGAGCGAACGGATGATCCGCGAAGCGCGCATCTGGATCGAAGGCATACTCCGCTCGCAGAAGCCGGACGGTTGGTTCGGGCCGGACAAGGGCCGCAAAGGGGTGGCCGCCCGCAACGTGGGACGTGACGACCTGTGGCCCAACATGATCGCCCTGTTTGCGCTCCAATCCTACTACGAACAGACGGGCGACGCGCGAGTGCTGGAGCTGATGACCAGCTACTTCCGCTGGGAGCTCGGCGTGCCCGATGACCGCTTCCTGCCGCCTTTTTGGCAGCAGCAGCGGGCCGCGGACAATCTGTACAGCGTCTACTGGCTTTACAACCGCACGGGCCAGCCCTGGCTGTTGGAGTTGGCCGAGAAGATCTACCGGAACATGGCCGATTGGACCGACGGAATCGCCAGTTGGCACAACGTGAACATCGCCCAGGCGTTCGACAGCCCGGCTATCTTCTACATGCAATCGCACGATCCCAAACATCTGACCGCGGCCGAGCGCAACTACCGGGAGGTGCGCAGGCTTTACGGCCAGGTGCCGGGCGGGATGTTCGGGGGCGACGAGAACTGCCGTCCGGGTTACACGGGACCTCGCCAGGCCATCGAGAGCTGTGGCGTGGCCGAACAGATGCTCTCCGACGAGATGCTGTTGCGCATCACGGGCGATCCCGTGTGGGCCGATCGCTGCGAACGGGTGGCGCTGAACACCTTCCCGGCCACGATGACGCCGGACCTGAAAGCCCTTCGCTACCTGACGGCCCCGAACCTGGTCCTTTCCGACAGGCGCAGCAAGGCGCCGGGGCTGCAGAACCGAGGCCCTATGCTCCACTACAACCCGCACATCCACCGCTGTTGCCAGCACAACATCGGACACGGCTGGCCGTACTACGCGGAGAGCCTCTGGGCGGCCACACGTGACAACGGACTGGCCGCCGTGCTCTACGCCCCGTGCGCCGTTACCGCCCGCGTGGGCGACGGGGCCGAGGTGACCATCGAAGAAGACACGAATTACCCCTTCGAAGAGACCGTGCGGCTGACCCTGCACGTCCCGCGTCCGATCCGGTTCCCCTTGAAGCTGCGTGTGCCCGGATGGTGCGACCAGCCCGAAGTACTGGTCAATGGAAAACCGTTCCAGAGCGGGGCCCGCGGCGGCTCGTTCATGGTCATCGACCGCCAGTGGAAGGAGGGAGACCGCGTCGAACTCACGCTGCCCATGAAGGTTCGCCTGACGGTATGGAAAGCCAACAAGAACAGCGTTTCGGTTCACGTGGGGCCGCTCACGTTTTCCCTCAAGATCGGCGAGAAATACATCCGCTCCGGCGGGACGGATCGATGGCCCGCGTGGGAAGTCTTCCCCAGCACGCCCTGGAACTACGGCCTGGTGCTGGAGCCGGAGGACCCGACCAGGTCTTTTGACGTAGTGCGCAAGCCGATGCCCGCCGGACAGCCCTTCGAAGCGGAAGCGGCGCCCCTTCAGCTGTTGGCGAAAGCCAAACGTATCCCCGGGTGGAAGCTCGACGACCTGGGACTGGTCGGCCCCTTGGCCCTCAGTCCGGTTCGCTCGGACGAGCCCGTGGAGACGGTGACGCTCATTCCCATGGGCTGCGCTCGACTGCGGATCTCAGCCTTTCCGGTCGTCGGCGAAGGCCCCGACGCCCGCCCCTGGCCCGAACCGCCCCACAGCGATATCGAGGTCAAAGCGTCGCACTGCTTCGAACAGGACACGGTGCGAGCGGCCTGTGACGGCCGCCTTCCCCGCAGCTCAAGCGACCAGAGCATTCCCCGCATGACCTGGTGGCCCCAGCGCGGTACCGAGGAATGGCTGGCGTATCACTTCGGCCAGCCCAAACAGGTCCGCCAGGTGCAAGTCTACTGGTTCGACGACACCGGCCGCGGACACTGCCGCGTGCCCCAATCATGGCAGGTCGAGTGGCTCGATGGCGAAACGTGGAAGCCCGTCCGCAGCGAAGACCCATACACCACACTGCCGGACCGGTTCAACACGGTGCACTTCGACCCGGTCAAAACGCAAGCCATCCGCATCCGCGTTCAACTGAAGCCCGACTTCTCCGCCGGCGTACTGGAACTCCGCGTCCGCTGAATCACCGTGTGCAGTTGTGCGGCAGACAGCGCGGGCGAGAATCCGAAACACGAAGCACGAAAGCGCCAGAGAAGCACGAGATCCGAAATTCCATTGTCCCAAACCTATCCGTTCTCCACTATCACCCCAGTCAGCCCATGGGGGCAGCCTATGGTCAGCCCAGTCGGTTCAACTTGGTAACTGCCCTGCTGGAGTGTCGCTGCATCTTGGATCATTCCCAAAGGTGGCCAACTAGCCGGGACCGAGACCGTGCGGGAAACGGGAGACCACGCCGATCCGCGGTGGATCGACGGACCCTTGTGTGGTAATCGGGAGGCTGGAGCGATGCATGGGGAAATGGAGAAGCGAGAGGAGCTGCGCGGTTCGAAGTCGGGGGAGAGGGGCTCGGGACGGCTTTCCCGCCGGAGGTTTGTCAAAGGGCTGGGGCTGTTGGGTGCCGGCTCGGCCTGGCTGGTCGCCGCGCCCAAGGCCCGCGCCCAGTACGGTTCGACGTACGTCGATAGGCTGACGGCCGACGAGCTGAAGGGCATCTACCGGGACATGCTGAAGATCCGGCTGTGGGAGACGAAGGTCAAGGACCTGATCCTGGCCGGCGGCTTCCGCGGCGTGGCCCACTTGTATGTGGGCGAGGAGGCGATTGCCGTGGGCGTCTGCCGGGCGTTGCGCCGGGACGATTACATTGCCAGCACACATCGGGGACACGGCCATCTGATCGCCAAGGGGGGCGACATGGGGCGGATGCTGGCCGAAATCACCCACAAGGCCACGGGCTACTGCAAGGGCTATGGCGGTTCGATGCATATCACCGACGTGAGCCTGGGGATCCTGGGGATGAACGGCATTGTGGGGGCGTCACATCTGTTGGCCGCCCGGGCGGCCGAAGCGGTACCGGGCGCCAAGATCAAACGGCTGGCCTTCCCCGACGCCCCGCCCCCAGGGGCCCCGGAGATGCTCAACTATATGAGGGTCGACGCAGCTAAGATCGCTGCAGCGGCGCGAAAAATGCTCCGCGCATGAACCCCGCGCACCACGGAACGGCAGATTCGCCAACGGCCGGGTGAAGGACGCGCCGGACGCAGTCGGACCTTTCGGACCCGGTCCAGGCGGACTATGCTGAAGGCGCCGTTGGGTTGGCGTTGGCGGGCTGTGCGATTCGGGGCTTTGGCAGAAAGGCGGACCATGTCATCGGTGGGATCGACTCCGGACGGTGCTGATCAGAGGTCGGTCGACATCCTGGGTCGATTGGGTGCGCTTCTGTCCCCGCGGATTTCGACGAAACGATTGGCGCAGCTTTGCCGGCGGTTCTCCACGATGCTGGGGGCGGGCGTGGATATCCGGACGCTCTGTCAGAGGGAGGTGGAGCGGCCGCAGCCGCCGGCGTTGCGCCAGCGGATGCTCAGCATTCGCGACGCGGTGGCCCGGGGCGAGAGCATCACCGAGGCGATAGAAGCCACCGGCGACTACTTTCCGCCGCTGTTCCGCCAGATGGTGCGGGTGGGCGAACAGACGGGCTATCTGAGCGAAGTGCTCCAGCGGCTGGCCGAGCACTACGAACAGCGAGTGGCCATCAGGCAGCGGTTCCTTGCCACCATCACCTGGCCGATGATCCAGCTGGCCATCGCCGTGGTGGTTGTGGGCCTCTTGATTTGGATCATGGGAATGATCGCCGGGACGACCGACGTGACGGTCGACCCGCTCGGTCTGGGCCTGGTGGGCACCACGGGGCTGATCAAGTATACAGCCTTTTGGGTGCTTGTGGTGCTGGGCGTCTTTGTCGTGTGGCGAGCGGCCGGTCGGGGGTTGGTGTGGACGCGGCCCATTCAGCGTCTGGTGCTCCAGATTCCCGGCGTCGGCTCCGCCCTGCAGACGCTGGCCGTGGCCCGCTTCGCCTGGGCGCTGCATTTGACACTCGAATCGGGCATGCCCCTTCGCGACGCGATGCGGCTGAGCATCCGCAGTACGCGCAACGCTCGCTACACGGACCACGAAGGGGCCATCGACCGCTCGATCGCCGCGGGGCACACGATCTACGAGACGCTGACGACCACCGGTGCGTTTCCGGCGGATTTCCTGGACGCCGTGCACGTGGGTGAAGAGTCCGGACGGCTGGTCGAATCGATGGAACATTTGGCCGAGCAGTATAACCAGCAGGCCGCTGCGGCGCTGAAGACCCTGGCCACCTTCGCCGGCTGGGGCGTGTGGGCCCTGGTGGCAATGATGATCATCGCCATGATCTTCCGGCTGTTCTTTTTCTATCTGAGCCAGATCACCGGGGCGCTGTAGTTGGGGATAATCCATGGGCGCACACCCGTAGGGGGGCATAGCAAACGCGACGTCCAGACGGGGAGAAGATACGATGAGTGACCATCGCATTGTCTTCGAAATTGAGGCAGCACGTCTGACCAGGTACTTCCGGATTCTGTGGTGCCTCCCCGTGGTGATCCTCCTGCTAGCCGCAGCGATCTGTCTGTTTCGCCCAGGCGAACGCCACGTGCTTCATCCGGCTGTTATCACGATGCTCACCATTCTGGCAGTCACCCTCCTTTCCGCCTTCGTCCTTGCCCCGCTGCATGTGAGATCGCTGGAGTACTGGATCGAGGGCACCACGTTACGGATCAACCAGGGCGTTTTGATTCGCAAGCTCAAGTCCATTCCGCTGGACCGTGTAACGGACATCCAGCTGGTCCAGGGCCCGTTGATGCGTTCGTGCGGGGTCTGGTCGCTACAGATCCAAACTGCCGGAAGTGCCCAGCAAGCGCCTGAAGGAACGATCTGGGGCCCGCGTGAACCGCACTCCGTCCGCGACACGATCGTTTCGATGCGCGACA
>DQVB01000746.1 GCA_015661985.1 Planctomycetota bacterium
CTGGGAAGGGTGACCGCTGTCTGTAGCGCCACATCCGGGCAACGGGGGTTACCCCACGGCGGTTCCCGATCAGGCGGAGAGGCTGAAGAAGCGTTTTGGTTTGGAGCAGGGTTGTGGTGAGGGGCGGGGGATGCTCACCGAAACGCAGCTGGACCTGTTGCGTCGGCATCGCGTTTTCGCAGCCGCACCTCCCAGCCCGAACAGATTCAACTGTGGACGAACAGGACGCGCCGGGCGTGACTGCGTGAAGCGCACGTCGTGCATTGGGCTGTCGCAGCGGTGCTCGCTGCTTGTCGGGACAACACGGTCGAATGCCGAATCAAGTAGCGCTGTTCAGATGGCGTGCGATCCGTTCTGCGCGTGCCAGGCGGCCCTCGGCGGCCTCAATAGCCGCTTCGAGCATCGTGAGGGAGGGCTGCTCGGACGTCATCTGGCAGAGGTGCTTTGCCAATTTGGCCGTCTTCCCGCTTCCCGGCACATTGCTCAGGACCCGCCGGGCTTCGCTCGAAAGCGCATGCTGCAGGTTCGTCAGCAATTCGAGCTGCAGGCTCAAGAGATGATGGGCGTCGCGTGGCAGCCGGTCCCAAGAGGCGATCACGCGATCGAGGATCCCTGCCACGACTCGTTCAGCCGTCACTGAAGTGCGTGCCACCTCGCCAAGTGAACTTGCCAGGCGATTCAGTTTGATCCAGCCCCCTGTACTCACCTCGATCAAACTGTCGCTGATCCGTTGCACATCGGCCCTTCCGTCGGCGATTCCTTCGATCAATGCATCGATCGCGGTGCCACGGAGCTGGTCGTCGCGGGAAACAAGGGCCAGGCACAACGCCGTTCGGGCAATGTCGGACCAGCCCCGGTCGACCTGGAACAACGGTGCGAGCAATCTGGTCGGGTCTGCAAATACTGTTGTTCTTTCATCAAGGGAGACGAAAAACACATGGACGGCGATCGCCAGCGTGGAGTCGGTATTCAATGGCGTGATCACTCCCGGATTGGCCCGAGGCTCTGTGTCCCAGAGGGGCACGACGTCTCCATCCAGCACACGAGCAGCCAGGGCCACCGTGGGGCGGAAATGGCGTGTCCCTTTCTCCGGCTTGTCCGGCGTTACGTGAACGACCCGGAGGGAGCGTTGGCCGGTCCAATGGGCATTTCGCAGCTCGCGTGGATCCACACGGCTGTCCACGTGGTAGGTGGCTGGCGTGATGCCGTCCGGTTCCTCGGGGCTCAGTCCCAGGACAGCCAGTTCGGAGAGGTGTCCCCGGGGCGAACGCGCCCGGCCGGCCGCCAGCCATTCGTCGGCGTACGGGCTGTCGCTCTTTTCAGGCCGCTCGGCGCCGCCGAGTGCGTATCGGGCTATCCGACCATGGGGTTCCTGGAGCGTTTCTGCAGTCTGAAGTGCCGCGGCGCGGAAGTCGGGAGCCAGTCGCAATAGCCCGCCGATGAAATCCAGCTTGCCCACCGTAATGCCGCGCTGCTGCAATTGACTCACTCGTTCGACAAACACCCGTGGATCGATCCAACCGTGCGCATTGGTGGGGGTGGAAACCACCGGCCCGTACTGGCCGCAATCGAGGCGATCGTAGAGTTCTGCCAACCTCCACGCCAAAGGGCTCAACCGACCCAGTTTCGTGCGGATCGCGTCGCGCAGTACCGCCGCCGTGCCATGGTCGTCGACCAAGCCGTGTAGCTGGCGTGAGAGCGCGTCAGCGATTCGATTCAAATAACTTGTTTCGGAGGCCGACACGAGTGACCGCATGCCGAGCCATCGCCCAATGAGGAGGAGCAGCGCGTGGGTGACGAGGAATTCGGGGGCGTCCACTATCTGTTTATCCACCCAACCCATCCCCTGGAAATGCTCATTGACCAGTTTGCGCAAGCCTATGGTCTTCTTTCTCAAATTCACCGTTGTACTCGCCCCGAGGCGGAGGATGCCGTCGACCAATCGCTCTTCGTCTTCGGGCTGCGGATCGCCCGAAAGGACCTGGAAGGCGATGTCGATCAACTCGTCCACATCCCGAATTGGCTCGATGGGCTCGACGCCCGAAAGCACAGGACACGCGGTCGGCGCCGGGTCGAACACATCCGGCAAGGAGCCTTGATTCAGCTTCCCCTCGAGCCGCGACAGACCGCACACTTCGACCAACCATTCGGGCAGGGCGGCCACCCGGTTCAGAAGGGCCGCCGTGCGAGATCGCAGCTGGTCGGAGTCCCGGGAGTCGGAGTGTCGATCGGCCTCGGTTATTGTCTCCACCGGGCTTGCTGGCTCCGCCGTCAGAGCAGCCAGCGCACGCCGGTGTTGCGGCGCCAGCATGGCCGCCGACTCGAGGATCGCAGCAAGATCGATCGCCGCGTCTGCCTTCTTCCACCTGGCCAGGATTGCGATCGCTTGCTCTTGGATCTCGGGTGACCGGTGATTCAGTGCCGCGGCGACAGCCGTTATTGCCCCAGGCAAATGCCCCCCGGCATTCTTCGTCACTTTGTCAATGAGCGACAGTGCCTTTTGGGCATGGGTCTTGGTTACAGCGCCAAAGACGGGCGGCACGGCCTCGAGGAACCCACGCGCGTCGAGTCGATTCGCCCTGTGCAACGTTTCGAGGCTCCGCAGTGCCATGCCGACGACCGGGCCGTAGTCGTTGCGCAACAGTTCCATGTAGGTAGCCTGGCGTGCAGCAGTCTCGTCCGCCGTAGGGTCCAGGATCGCCAGAAACCTCAGGAGACCGCCTTGTGCCGGGGTGCGGAAGTCGCGCCAAAAAGCGTTCAAGATGGCGTCGATCAGCCGGTCGCGATCAATGCGTCCCTGATGGGCCAATACGTACAGCCTCCACGGCCAGCCATAGTAGCGCTCGTGGACCGGGGTATCTTCGTCGGCCAGTTCGCGGCGCCGCCAGCGCTCGCGATCGATCTTTTTCGGGTCAGGCACGCCATCGAAAGCATCCGTGTCGACCTCGAACAAGCGCCAGACGTCATGCTCAAGGACGTCCTCGTCGATCGCCGTTTCCGGGTCCACCTCAGCGCCCGCCATCAACCTCACGTAGCCATCACAAGCAGGCCGCGAGATAACGCCCGCCTTGATCAGTTCGCCGACGTCCTCCCAGCTCAGCACGTTCTCCCACGCAAACCGTGTCCGGTCCAACTGGAGCTCGATCCAGCGTTCCGCCCAATCGGGCCGCCGATCGCTGAGGATCTTGATAATCGCCCTTGCCCACCGCCGGCTGTTGCCCACGAAGAGTCGCCACCGCGCTCCCTGGACCCGCTTGCTTTGGGACCACGGGCAGCACGCGAGCATGGCCAGACGCGCAAGTGACCCCTCGTGACCCGGCTGCCCCCAGTTGGCCTGCTCGGCCTTACGTGCCTCCCGGTATATCTCTTGGGCCGCTTTGGACAGCGCCTTGCGCGCCCTCTCGTCCAGGTCGCTGAAGGCGTCTGCAAAAGTGAGGGGATCCGTGCGGGAACGAACCAGTCTCTTCAGCTCCTCAGGTGTCATGGCGACGATCCGGTGCGAAGGCGGCAAGCCGTTCGATATCAGGACCCGTTTGGTGCCTCGCCGATCTTCACTTTCTGCACTCCCTCGACCGCCATCCTTGCTGCGAGGATGTGTTTGCAGGGGCCCCGTTGCCCTTGATACTTCACAAACCAGCGGCAAGTGCATCTGTTGCCTGACAGGCGGAGGCGCACGTAGTGGGTAAAGTCAGTGCCCGGCACCCTGGCGTCCACGTCGGGGCCCTCTTGCGAGACAATCTCGACCTGATCGACCAATTGGCGCGCGTTCTTCAATCGGGGTTGCAATTGCTCCACCTTTTCCAGGTCAAACGGAAGCACGCGATGGAAGTATTTTCCTGTGGTGACATCGAAACCAGCCAGGCCTCGCGCGCCGAGTACCGCCAGGGCTGCTTCCACATCGCGCTGGCCGACACCCACGGAGCGAGCGATTTCGGAGGCATCGATGTGCGACTGCCAGTTGAGTGAGTCGGCAACGAGCGCCAGAGCGGTCTGCCAATTACCAACCGCCAGCCGTTCCAGCATTTGGCCTTCGCCGGAGAACCCACGGTTCAGTTCCGGGCTAACAAGCGTGAACAGGCGGCCGATTTCCGTCTCCACCTCCCAACCGCTTGTCCGGGCATCCTCGTCGTACCAAATAGAGACCCGTTCGGCCATCGGGAGCAGCGGCTCCAGCACGCGCACCCGCTCGGGCCCCTCAATCCAAACGCTCCCCGGTCGACGGCGGGGGCTCGCCCGGTACGCCCGGCCGGTTTTCGTGACATACGTCCCCAGCCGCGAGCGGCCTTTCGGCAGCGAAGCGAACAGCTGGCGCGCCTGCAGCGGTGAAAGCGTGAATTGCGGGACGAGCCGCGGCTGGTAGGCCTGGACCTCACAAAACCCCTTGATCCACCGGACGGGGAGCTTCACTTTTCGCTCGACGATCTTTCGCTCGCCCTTGGACAGCACCACCCCTTCGCCACCCACCTGCAGGCTCGCCTCATCCCGCACCGTCATTCGCCGCAACGCTGTGCGCATCTCGTCGTTGAAATCGACGTTCGTCGTCCCCTTGCCGCGCAAGTCGACGTCGAATGCTTCAGGCTGCAGATCGACGCGGGCATACACGCCACAACAACTACTGAATCCCTCGAACCGCAGCATGCCGCCGCCGCTCGTCACGACCGGATCGAGCACCAAACCATCCAGAGGTTGATAGAACCGGGTCCGCACGATGTCGCACAGGATGGTCAGCATCTTCCCCACGACAGCCGGACGCCGCAGCTTGCCGTCGAAGAAGAGATCGTCGGACGTCTCCTCCAGGGACGTCGCCATGCGGACAAGTGGTGTTGATGCCTCGCCAACCACTGCTGACCGGAACGCATACCGGTACGTATAACCCACGGTCTTCGCGGTCATGGCAAGCCTCCTGCGGAGCGCCCTGGGATGATGTCCACCGCTTTCTTGAATGTAACGAAAGCGGCTCCCCCGTTCAAGAAGTCCGGTGAGCCAGCCCCCTGAGATCCGGGCCACGCGACCACTCAGGCACTCTCCACAACACCCTCCCCAGGGGCGCGGGTGCGGCCCAGCTTCCACACTGCCCGGACGAGGCGGTGAAAAACGCGACCCGGCCGAGGCGGAATGAGACAGGTCGCTGTTTTCACCGCGAGCCCTGTCCACCGCCCCGAGGCTCTTGAGCAGCACCAAGGCCAGGCGCTTCCAAGAGACAGCCTTCGGGCTACTGAAAGAGACGTGTTGACAGAAGGAGCTATTCCGATTCCCACTGAGTCCCGGCTTTACAGAGGATTCCGTGCGTGCTACTGTAAGAACTTCGGTCTACAGTGAGTAGTCGCGAAGTTCCGGTAGTTCCGAATCGTGGCTGCGGTAAAAGGCCTTGTCCCCTGCCCGCGGGGGTGAGGCGGGCTTTCAGTTTCCAGCCAGATGGGGAACTACTGACAGTGCCTGTTTCTGACGGCAAGACTTGGCAGGAGGGCGAACCATGTGGCGATGTTCATGCAGTCTGTTGGCAAGTCTTGTGATCCTGGTGGGCTTGTCTGCAGCGGATGATCCCGAATGGGTGTCGGTCCATCCTGAGCCGACCGACCGGATCCTGGCCAACCCCGGCATGGGCTGGGAAACCTTCCATCGCACGGCGCGGGAGGATCCCAACTTGCCCGATTGGATTCCTTCCACGGTGCACTATGCCCGTTATGGTTGGGGTGAACTGGAGCCCGAACCGGGCCGCATCGCTCATGCGTTCCTGGATCGTCTCCTGGCAGCCTCCCGCCGGGCCGGGCAGACGTTCGCCTTTCGCGTGATGTGCTGTTCCACTACACCCAGCCATCCGTACCATCCCCAGTGGCTGCGGAGGATCGGCGGCCGGATCATCCGGACGCGCCGGCGGGACGGCCCGACTGTGGAGATCCCGGATCTGGACGACCCGAAGATCTTGGACGCCCATTTGGATTTCATCGCTCGGCTCGGCGCACGCTACGACGGCCATCCGGACATCGAACACGTCGACCTGGGTTCGGTGGGCTGGTGGGGCGAATGGCACATGAGCGGGGCGGCCAATGCCAAGATGCCGTCGCTGGAGACCCAGAAGAAGATCGTCGACGCTTACTTGTCGGCCTTTCGCAAGACACCGCTGGTGATGCTCATCGGCGGCGGCCCCATGCTCAAGTACGCCACGGAGCGAGGTGCCGGATGGCGCGCCGATTGCCTGGGCGATATGGGCGGGTTCTCCAGGAACTGGTGCCACATGCGCATGGCCTATCCCCAGATGCTGCCTGAGGCCGGCGCCGTGGACGTGTGGAAGACCGCCCCGGTCGCCTGGGAGACCTGCTGGGACATGCGCAAGTGGGTTGCCGAAGGATGGTCGTTGCGATACATCTTCAACTACGCGTTGGCCCTACACGGGTCGTACATCAACAACAAATCGGCGCCGCTGCCGCCGGGCGAAGAGGTGCGGGCCGAATTGGAACGTTTCCTGAGGCGGCTGGGGTACCGCCTGGTGCTCAGAAGACTGAGCCATCCGCGCCGGGCCGGAGCGGGCGAGGAGCTGGTGGTGCGCAGCGAGTGGCAGAACGTGGGTTCGGCCCCTTGTTACAAGCCCTATCGGGTCGCCTATCGACTGAGCGGGCCGGGGGGGTATCGCCAGGTCTTCGCCGGCCGGATCACGGTGAACCGTTGGATGCCCGGATCGGTGGAGGTATTTACCGAGGAGTTTCTGCGGGAGCCGCCGGATCTGCCGCCCGGGGACGTGGTCCGCGAGTCCGAGTCGATCCGGCTTCCGGAGAACCTGAGGCCCGGGCGGTACGCGTTGGCCGTGGGCGTGGTGGGCCAGGCCGACGCGAGGCCCGTGGTACGTTTGGCCATCCAAGGCCGAGACGCAGATGGCTGGTACCCGCTCAGCACGCTGGAGGTGACGCGCTGAGCCCCCGTCTGGGGCGCTTTGCGTGGCGGCCGACCCTCGGAGTATGATGGTGCTGATGCAAGGTCAGACGGCATCCAAATAGAAAGGGGACGGCGCATGAGCAAGGCAGGCATCTCGCGGCGGAAGTTCTTGCACCGAGGGGCCGCGGCCGCGGTGGCGGCTCCCTGGTTCGTGCCCAGCCATGTGATGGCCCGGGCCGGCCAGCCGGGGGCC
>DQVB01000001.1 GCA_015661985.1 Planctomycetota bacterium
GTGAGTGCAAATTGACCGACGAGTGTCTCTCCACGTTGTGGGAGGTGGTGTCGTCCTCTCCGCTGGAGCATGGCTGGAGGCGTCCCGCCTGGACGCGGGAGATGCTGGTGGAAACGATGGCGGAGAAGACGGGCATCCGGATCCATGTGGCCACGATGAGCGTGGCGTTGAGGAAGATTGGTGCCCGTCGGGGGCGGCCGAGGCCGACGATGGAGTCGACGTGGTCGAACGGGCGAAAAAGGGAGGCGATTGCCGCAGATCGAGGAGCTGGTTGAGGATGCCGCTGAGGACGAGGTGGTGGTTTATGTGGATGAGGTGGGCATCCGCCTGAATCCGAAGATAGGTTTGGATTGGGGATGGTGCGGGGGCACCAGAAGAGGTTCTTGCTCCGGGGCAGAACGAGAAGCGTTACCTAGCGGGGGCGTTGAATGCGAGGACGGGGGAGGTTGTGTGGGTGGAGGGTGAGAGCAAGAATGACATGCTGTTTATCTATTTGGAGGCTGCTTCAAAACTTTCGTGCCGCAGGGCACTGGAGACCTGCGGTCAGGTGAGGTGCGGCAGGGCACTGGAGACCTTCGGTCAGGCCATGTGCGGGGTCGGGAGACCCGCGCACAGCGCTTGGGAGACCCGCGCACAGCGCTTGGGAGACCCGCGCACAGCGCTTGGGAGGCCCGCGCACAGCGCTTGGGAGACCCTCGCACAGCGCTTGGGAGACCCGCGCAGAGCGTTTGGGAGACCCGCGCAGAGCGATTGGGCCGGGTTTTGAAACACGCTCTTACTCTGGGAGTTGCACGATCGCTATCCGTGGGCGAACAGGATTCACGTCATTCTGGACAACTATGGCATCCATAGCACGAAGGAAGTGGAGAAGACTTCAGGCACCAAGGCCGGCCGGCGCTTCAAGCTGCACTTCTTGCCTCCGTACTGTCCGGATGACAATCGGATCGAGCGGGTGTGGGAGGATCTTCATGCATAGGTTGCGCGGAGCCACAAATGTGTGCGGATGTGCGATTCTGTGAGGAACGTTCGATACTATTTGGGGAAGCGCAACAGGGAGCTGCACCAACAGACCATCCGTGCGGGACAAATGGCCGCATGACGCTGGAGCGCGCGGCGATTTGGATCACTTTGCACGTGGAGCCTGAACCATCAACTGATCGAGCGTCCTGCAGAGCGCCTTTTCGACACCGGGCTGCAACTCGATCAGGCGATGATTCGTCTCCGGACCATTGCGCCATTGGTTCGTGCCGTTCCTGAAGATGTGGTTGTAGCCGCCGGTCCGGATTTTCCAATAAGCGGCGTGCTTGCGAACGGTGAACAGCACGCAGATCGGATCCCAGCTGGGGCGCGTCTTCTTCTCCCCCAGATAGAGCTTGTACACGCGTCGCACGGGATTCTCGGCCGGGGTCTCATGCAGTCGGCTTCCCGTGTGGATGTGATCACCCAAGCCGCAGAAAAAGATGAGCCCCGGCCAATCACGGACCGCGATCACAGCGGACGACGGGTCCGGCCTGAAGTTGCCCCAATTCCCTGGAGTCAAGCTTTCCGGATAGCGGCCACCGCCGCATACCCAGTGGCTCACCTTTCGTCGCACTAACGCGGGCCCGTCTAACGGACTGATCGCATCCGGTTTGCTGGCCAACAAGTCGCGGATGTTGGTAAGGTATCCGACGGTCAGGATCACGACGCTGCCATCCTCCTGGGACGCCAAGACTCGACGATACACGTCGACGGCATTCGGCGCGTCATCGTTGGATTTCAGTCGAGTTGTAAACTGTTCGCTAATCTGCCGCGCATACGGCGAGCCACGCTGGCCGGTATCTGCCCACGTTGTTTTGGGTGCGCCGATCGGCAGGTCCGGACGCCCGTAGTATCGGTTGATCGCCTCTACGCACGGAACCGACCAGGGATACCGTGAGCTGACCACGGTAGCGAGGATCTCCGCTTCGCCGCGATCCGCCAGCGCATGCAGAATAGCCAGCGCGCCTGCGTCATCGCAGTCCGTGTCCATATCCGTGTCGTAGATGACCTTCGTCTGTGCGGGCAACGTCACGGGCGAACACAATACGAGCAGGAAAGCGGCTGCCAGTCTCATGACAATGTCCCCTTCATTTTCGGGATAACGACCAAGGTAACCGGGTTGGCGGACCAACGCGTGAGACCTTGAGGAACCAGAAAACGTAATCGACGGAAACGACCTTGAGGAACCACAAGGCGAGCCAAGGCCGGTTCACTGCTTTGTTGGGTACACATCGGTGTACAGATCTCCCCTCCCCGCGGCCGATTGCGAATCTGCGATTGCATGCAGTCAATGCCGACGCGTGAGCAAATCATTCAAGTTGTCTGGGGCGGTTGAGGTCAGCCGCCTGCCTCCGTGTGATCCAGCGCGAGTCGAACAGATCAGCTATTTGTTCGCAATCGATCATCCATACTTTGGCGGGCTCTCCGCGTCCCTTCCGCCCGAATGCCGCTTCCTTCGGATCCAGAGGGACATGGGCTCGCATGCGGTGAAGAACCAGCTTCCGGACATATGCCTTGCCACCGTAGGAAACCGACACACAGATGCGCTCGTCCTTGTCCGCAAGAAGGGTGAATCGAGAGCGGTCGGATTCGTCAGGCTCGAGCGCCGCAGGATCGAAATCCGCGGTCTCTCGAAGCATGGCCCACTTCTTCCGATTCCGGATTCCCTGCTCGAATAACCGCCACACGTCATCTGCATCGAGACTCCCATCGTCGCTCATAGAGCCTACCAGCACCAGCCGACTATCAACATAGACGCGAATCTTGATGAGTCGTGCTGCCATCGATGCCTCGCAATCGAATATCGCCACTGCAAGGATTGCGAAGGCCAATGTCCAGTGGTAATTGAGCTGCTGGAAC
>DQVB01000362.1 GCA_015661985.1 Planctomycetota bacterium
CTGGCCGAACCGTTCCGGCTGAGAAACGAGTTCTTCGAGGCGGTGATCAACCCGGTCACTGGCGCCGTGCAGGCCATCTACGATTACAGGACCCGGGGCAGCCGACTGACCCAGCAGATCGCCTTTCGTTTTCGGCCGGGGAGCCCGGAAAGCCGCCTCGGGGACGTGGCGGACGAGGAGCATCAGTACACAGTCATGGCAGCCGACCGGGTGGAGGTGACGGCCGTCGATCAGCTGCACGGGGAGATCGTCTCCGAGGGGCGGCTGATGGACCGCCGAGGCCAACGGGTGGCCGGGTTCCGCCAAACGGCACGGGCCGTGCGAGGCAGCCGGGTGCTGGAACTGGGCATCCAGCTCCAGCCGGATTGCCCGCCTGGCCCTGACCCATGGGCGTCTTATTATGCCGTTCGTTTCGCCTGGGCAGACGCCGCGGCAGATCTGTACCGGGGCGTGAATCAGACGGCCCAGCCGACCGAGGCGGCGCGGCCGGAGTCCCCGTATTTCGTGGAGATCCGCACCGAGAAGACCCGCACCGCCATCCTCTGTGGCGGCCTTCCCTACCACCGCCGAATCGGTTTGCGCAAGCTGGACACACTGTTGGTCGTCAGCGGGGAGACGTGCCACTCGTTCCGGGTGGGCATCGGCATCGACGTGCCCTGCCCGCTGGCAGCTGCCCTCGATTTCTTGGCGCCGCCCGTTGTCGTCCCTGGCGCCAGGGCACCGCGCTCGCCATCGGCGTGGCTTTTTCATGTGGCGGCCCGGAACGTTGTCGCCACGCGCTGGGAGCCCAAATGCGAGGGGCGGCGCGTAACGGGCTTCCGGGTACGACTCCTGGAAACCGAGGGCAGGTCCGTACTCACGCGGCTCCGCAGTTGGCGGGCCGTGGGCCGGGCGAGCAAGGTGGACTTCACCGGCCAGCAATTGGCTTCACTGCCGGTGGAACGAGACGCCATCCAGGTCGAGCTTGGGCCTTACGAATGGGCGCAGGTGGAGGTCGACTTCGCGTGAGGAGGGGGCGGCCTTTGGCGCCTGCGGCTTTGGCCCGAAGGGCGTCGCCCCGTGGCTATTCCGTGGGTGGGTCCCCGTCGGCGCGGGGTCGCCGCTCCGACGGGGACGCTTTCCCACTGGCGGGTATGAATCCCGGCCTCCGCCGCCAGCCGTGCCCTCACCCACACAGCCGGCGGGCGACAGGCCGGAGTACCGGGAGGATAGCAGGAGGGGCCTCAGGGGGGAGCCGCTCAGCTGCTGGGGCCGGGCACGTAGGTCTCTGCACCAGGGGCGATCGCTGGCGGTGTGGTGCAGGGATCGCAAGACGGGCTGTACGTCGCTCCCGGCTCGCAATAGACACTCGTCGGCGCGGTGGGCAACAAGGAGCCCCGGCGGAACCACCGGCAGCATTCGCATCCCACCGCCGTGGCCGCCAGCAAGGCGACAGCAGCCAGAACAATCAGCCTCTTCATGTTCACCGATCTCCTCTGGAAAGATGCTCGCTTGCCCGGCAAGACTTCCAGGCCACGCAACTCTACATCACCGGCCGGGATGTGCAAACGCAACGGCGCATATTTTTTGCAACTTCCGCCGGCTCTGGGCCACGCGCACGCCGAACAGGGTGTACATTTTCAGTAGCCGGCAAAGTTCCGCGCCGGCCTCCCTGGGTATGACTGCCACGATGCTACGGGTTGGAACGGATGAGGCGCTGGGTCCCAGCCATACTGATTCTGTGGATGGCCGTGCCGACGGGGGCGACGGCACCTGCGCGCGCAGCCGACGGCCGGAGCCAGTTGTGGTTGATCAGCACCCGGGCGGCACCGCGCTTTCGGCCTGAACCGGAGTCGTTCCAGCGGCTGAAGTTCTGGAAACTGGAGGACCGCTGCTCGTGGCGGCCCGCCAGGCTTGCGCAGTTGACGGATTGCAGCTCCGGCCAACTTCCCACTATCCTGTTCGTCCACGGCAACCGCTACACCCTTTCCGACGCGGTCCGCACGGGCTGGGTCGTCTATCGGTTCCTTGACCGGCTGCCTTCGGACCGCCCGTTCCGGGTGGTGATTTGGTCCTGGCCCGCTGATCGCGTGTCGCGGCGGCTGCGCCGGGATCTGCGAGTGAAGGCCGCCCGAAGCGATGCGCAAAGCTACTACCTGGCCGAATGCCTCCGTCGTGTGGATCCCCGCACGCCGCTGAACCTGATCGGCTACAGCTACGGGGCGCGCGTGATCACCGGAGCCCTGGAGCTTTTGGCCGGGGGTGAAGTGGCTGGGATGCGTCTGGCCGGCCCGGTGGAAAAGCGGACCGGCCCCATCCGAGCGGTGCTGGTGGCAGCGGCCATGGATCACGACTGGCTGCTGCCCGGTCACCGCCACGGATCGGCCCTCGATCAAGTGGACCGGCTGCTGCTCACGTCGAACCCCCGCGACCCGGCGCTGCGCTGGTACCCGCTCCTGTACGGCCGCGGCGGCCCCGCGGCGCTGGGATTCGCCGGTCCGTTGTGTCCGGATCGACTGGGCCCCAATCGCCACAAGATCGAGCTCTTGCCGGTGGCCTGCGCCGTGGGCAGGAACCACCGCTGGCAGGCCTATTTCTGTGCCTGGCCGCTCCGCCAGCGGCTCGGCTGGTATAGCTTCCTGGACGACCAGCCGGGGCAACCCTCCCGTAACGGCAAATCAAACCCTCAGCCGACGGCAGCACGGCCCAAGGCCCAGGACACCCGGCGGCCACGCAACCAGTTGGTGGCCGCCGGCGGCCAGCTATAATGGCGGCATGGACGAACCGTGGGCCTACTGCAATGGACAGTATCTGCCTTTATCAGCCTTGGCCGTCTCCCCAACCGATGCCGGTTTTGTGGTCGGTGCCACATTGGCCGAGCAACTGCGCACGTTCGCCGGCCGGATCTTTCGCCTGGAAGATCACCTGCGGCGGCTCCGGCAAGCCTTGGACGTGGTGGGCATCCGGCTGCCAGTGACGTGGGACGAGTTGACCGGGGCGGCCTGCGAACTGGTGGAGCGCAACCATCGACTCCTTGCCCCGGGCGATGACTTGGGCCTGTGCATTTTCGTCACCCCCGGCTCCTACGCTCCCTTCGTCCAAGCAGACCACAGCGCTGCCACCGTGGCCATGCACACCTACCCGCTGCCGTTCCGCCTGTGGGCTGACAAATACGAAGTCGGCCAACGGCTGGTGACGACCGACATCCGGCAGGTGCCGGCCAACTGCTGGCCGCCCTCGCTCAAATGCCGCAGCCGGATGCACTACTACCTGGCCGACCGCCGGGCCGCAGAGTTGGAGACGGGGGCGCGGGCCCTGTTGCTCGACCAGGCCGGCTGCGTCTGCGAAGCCTCCACGGCCAACATCGTCATCTGGCGCCGCGACGAAGGCCTGCTAACGCCGCCTGTGAGCCAGGTGCTGCCGGGCATCAGCCTGGCCGTGGCCCACCAACTGGCCGAAGGCGAAGATCTTCCTTTCACCCAGCGACGGCTTACGGCCGACGAGGTGGCTGAAGCGGACGAAGTGATCCTCACCAGCACACCCTTCTGCCTCCTGCCGGTAACGTGGTTCAACAGGCGTCCTGTGGCCGACGGCCGCCCCGGGCCGGTTTTTCAGCGGTTGTTGCAGGCATGGAACAAGCTGGTCGACGTCGATATCGCGGCCCAGGCTCGCCGGTTCGCCGGGCGGTGAGTGCCTTGCACATCTGCCACTCGCCGGCCCTCAGCTTGCGTGAGGTGCTGCAATCGCTGAAAATGCACTCACTTCATCTTGTCGGTGTCCGGGAGATGGCCAGTTGTGACATCGAGGCGTCGGGGGCCAATCTGGTTGCGCGCATGGCTGGCCAGCCGTCTTTCACTGGCTTTCACTGGCAGCGAAGCGTTCAAGAAGGCGGCTGAGGTCGCCCGGTGCAGCTCTGCCCGCCTGGACTCGGCACGGAGTTCCCTATCCCTCGAGTATCCGCCTTCGCCATGGGTGCGCGCGTCAAGACCAGGGCACTGGACAGTCCGGAGTTCTCACATCGGACCACAATTACAATCACCGTGGCCGCCGACTTCATCATCGGGAGTTTCGCCCGAAACGGCATCCAGTTTGACTGGTAGGCCTGCGTCCCGCACCAACTTCCCCTGAAGTTGCTCTTCTGCCGGCCGCATGCGCCACGCGGCTGGTGCGCGACTTGCCCCACCCTACCGCGCCGGCCGCCGCACTTTGCTGCCCTGAGCGGTCGCGTAGCAGAACGGATCGCGGCCCAGTTCGTAGCCGGGACGCAGGGCGATATTCACCAGCAGCCCCACGCCAATGCCTTGGACCACAAGCCCCGACCCGCCGTAGCTGACCAGCGGCAAGGACAAGCCCGTAATCGGCATCAAGCCAACCGTCATCGCCGCGTTGATCAGCACCTGGACGGCGATCACAGCGATCAGGCCCGTGGCCAGCAGTCGTCCGAACGGTTCCCGGGCCGCTTGGGCCACCGCCAGGCCCTGCCAGCTGACCACACCATACAAGGCCAACAGCACCCCAACGCCAATCAAACCGAACCGCTCGCCCAGCACACACAGCACGAAATCGCTGTGGGCCGCCGGCAGGTGGTATGCCGCTGGGTCTTGCACCACGGCGCCGGTAACGGCCGAACCCCACAGGCCACCCAGGGCCAAAACCTGTTTGGCTTGCCGGAGATGGTACGCCGCGTCCGTGGCCACTTCCCCCGGCCCCGCCTGATCCCACAGCGCTGTGACGCGCGATCGCTGCTCGGCGGTCATTTGGGTCCACAACAGCGGCAGGCTAACGAGCCCCGCGGCCACGAGCTTCGCCAAATCGCGGCGCCGTGCCCCGGCGGCGAAAAGCATGACAAACAGAACGGGCAGGAACACCGCAGCCGTGCCCAGATCCGGTTCTCGCAAGATCAACACCACCGGGACCAGGGTCAAGACCAACGGCCCGAGGAGCCCGATCAGACGCCGGTGGGTTTCCCGGTATCGCAGGTACCACGCCAACCCCAACACATAGGCCAACTTCGTTAGCTCCGACGGCTGAAAGCCCACTGAACCCACCCGGATCCACCGCCTTGCCCCGTTGATGGGAGGAAACAGATAGACCAGCAGAAGCAGGCAGATTGCGGCCGTCAGCAGACCGTAACTCCAGCGTCCGAGGACTCGATAGGGGATCAAGGCCGCGGCGCAGGCAGCTGCGGCCGCCATGAATGTCCAGACCGCCTGCCGGGCCATGAGTCGTTGGCCAGCCCCCAACGCCTCGCACCGAGCCATCCCCGCCCAGCCAGCGGCTACCAGAAACAGCACGGCGGCTACCAGCAGCCAAGGGAACCGTCGCATCCACTGGGGACTCAGCATAGTGTCTCTGTGCGTTGGGATGCGCACATGGTGGCGCGCATCGTTTGCGTTTCACAACTCGTGATGGCCCTTTTGGGTTGTTGAGCAAGCGGGGACGCTTGCTCTACGTTGGGAAGCTGCCACGCAGGGGTGATCACCGCCCGGCTGGCAGTCGAAACAATCGGCGGGCGTTGGCTGCGCATCGGGCGGCCAGTGCCTCCGCATCCTCGCCCCGCAGCTGGGCCAACCAGGCGGCAGTGTGGACGATCTGCCGCGGCTCGTTCCGCTTCAGTTTGCCCCGCAAGGGGTGAGGTACCAGGTACGGGCTATCGGTTTCCACGAGCAACCGGTCGGCTGGGACCAGCCGAGCCGCCTGGTGCAGGCCTTGGAACTTCTTGTTGCGATAGGTCACGGCGCCGGCGAAGCTGACGTACATGCCTCGCTCCAGGCACGCTTCAGCCAACTCGGGCCCGCCGCTGAAGGCGTGCATCACGCCTTGTACCGGGCCGGAGCCGGTGGCCTCGTCGAGCATCTCCAGCACCTCGGCTTCCGCCTCCCGGCAATGGACGATCACGGGCCGATCGAGCTTTTGGGCCAACTGCAAGTGCCGGCGGAAATACTCGCGCTGCAGATCGAAGGGCGTGAAATCCCAATGCCGATCCAACCCCGTTTCGCCGATCGCCACCGCCTTCGGATGCTCGGCCAAGGCCGTCACGTGGGGCCAAGCGTCCGGGCCGGCCTGGGCACCGTAGTTGGGCTGGATGCCGACGGCGGCGAAGACGTCCTCGTACCGCTCGGCCAATTCCACCGCCGCCCGGCTGGACTCCGCCTCGATCCCCGGGCAAATGACCGCCTCCACACCTGCCTGGCGAGCCCGCATGAGGACCGCATCGCGGTCTTCGTCAAACTCCGGTAAGTCCAAATGGGCATGCGTATCGATGTAGGACATGGCTGCTTTCTCAGTATGGCGCGACCTCACTGGCTCGCCCCACTCGGATCGCCGGCAGCGCCAGGCCGGCACCGGCCGCCCACCGGGCCAACCGCTCCGGATACCACCGGTACACCTCGACCACACGACATGCCCCGGTCTGCTGCCCCGGCGGCGGGAACGTGGCTGTAAGCTGGGCCGCGGCGGCCAGCAGCGTGCGCAACGTCCGGGCCCGGCGACTGGACGGTTTCAGTTCGTTGGCCTCCAGGACCACGAAAGCCAAATCCGAGCTGGCCAGGATGGACTCGCCGTGACTGTACCGTACCGTCCTGCGGCCTGAATAGAGGCCGGTCCAGCCGCGGGTGTCCAGAACGGCGCCTGGAAGTTCGCTCTGGGCGGCCAGCCACCGGGCCGCTTGCCGATGTCCCGTGAAGCAAGCGTTGAGCGGCCAAGCCAGGTCGGCCAAACAGGCGAATCCGGCCAGCAGCACGGCGGCCCATCCGCCCCATCGGTTCACTGCCGGTGCGGGAACGATCATTCGGCCCGCGCGCCGCGCAGTCCAGCCTGCCAACCCCCGTGCCGCCCAGCCGCCGAATGCCAGAAGCCCCCAACCGGCCGCCCCCACACCGATCACCAGCCATGGGAGCAGATGACGGGCCTCCAAGTAGCCCTCGCGCGCCGTGTGGATCAACACCGCCGCGGTATACAGAGCCAAGTAGATGTGACAGAAACGGTCCCCCGGACGGACCAGCTGTCGCCGGAGCCGCCACACGGCACCCAGGGCGAAAAGCCCGATGCCGTAACCGAACAGGTCGGCCAACTTCATCCCGAACACCTGCGCTGCGGAGAGCCACCCGCGCCGCCGTATACTGCGCGTCGGGTCCTTGGGGTCGAAACTCATCGGGCCCCCGTCCGGCAGCCGCCAGCGGTTGGCCTGCCGGGCCGGTCGGCCGGGCGGGTCTTCGCTCGCGCCGCCATACCGCCCCATCGCTCGGGCCGTTGCCTGTACAGGATGCAGTGACCTCAGGACCGCCAAATACGGCACGTAAATCGCCACGAACCCGACCAGAAACGCCACCGACGCCACCAATAGCCCCTTGGGCGGGTGCCGCCATCGGCGCCACCACTGAAAGCCGACCAGCGAGACCCCCACGGCCGCCACCAGTACCAAGATCTCGCAGCGAACCGTCAAAGCCGCGCCGGCAGCCACACCGGCCAGCACCAGCCACCACGGGCTGCCTCGATCACAGGCCGCCCCGTCCGCAACAGCTCGCTGCGCCGCACCCGGCTGCCCCGAAGCCACCGCCTCCAGCGGCACAGGACTGGCCGGTAACCCCTCAGCTCGCCAATAACGCAACATCGCCCAAAGCGCCAGCCCGAAAAAGAGCAGATGCGTACTGTCGCCGATGCCCAACGCACCCAGGCGACAGACCTCCGGCAATACGCAGAACAACATGGCCCCGGCCAAGCCGGCCATCCGCCCGAACAGCCGACAAGAAATCCCATAAACCGGCACGGCAGCCAGGACCAGAGGCACTGCCGCCGCCACCTGCGCGCTGACCGCCCAGGCGGCCGCAAACCCCCCGCTCGCCCACCGGATGGCCCCGTGCACGACCCACACCCAGGCCGCAAACATGGCCGGCTCGCGCTGGCTTCGCAGCACCGGCCCGACCCCGAGCCTGTCCATTTGCTGGGCCAGCTCCACAAAGTGCACCGCATCCGGGGCCGGCACTGAAGCCCGACAGATCATCACCACCTGCACTGCCGCGGATAGGCCGATCAGACCAGCCAGTGTGAGCCAGAACCGACGCCGTTGTGCTGCTGATGCCCTGTCCGTGCGACCATCCATGGTACAGCCCGCCCATGCGAAGCAGCCCCCAAAGCGCTGGTGCCCTCGGGCGGGCTTGATAACCGACGAGCCTGGCCGTGGCAACACCGAAACCGAGCTGCAGCGGCCCCCACAAGCCTCGCCGCAGAGGCCGAACGTCAACACGGGCCGAACACGCAGGCCCCAGGCCCATACCCCCCTCGATCTGGATATGGCTTGCCATTCTGGCGTTTTTCCCCTAGAATTGTGTATACGATGTGTCCCATTAGAGCAATCGAAGAGAACGATCCTAGCGTCGGCTGCGAGGTTTCTTGCAGGGCTCTGGGGATCCTGTTCGCCTGGGCGGCCAAGCGGGGTTTGCCCCAGGAGGCATTGGTCCGGGAGACGTGGCGCTCGTTCGACTATCTGATGGACGACCGCCAGAGGATCACGTGGGCGGAGTATTGTGCCGTACTGGCCAAAGGGGCGGAGGTTTGGGACCAGGAGGACCTGGTTCAGATCGGCCGCGCCTTCGTGCGATCTCGTTGGGCCAAGCCCTTTCGGCTGGCGGCCCAAATACTGTTTTCCCCCACCGAGGTCTATGCCTGGCTGGCCCGCCCGGGGACGGGCGGGTTGAATCAGTTTTTCACGTGTCTGGAGACAGCCATACGCCAGCCTGACGACCAGCGCGTGGTGTTGGAGCTGACGCTGGAGGGCGGCTACCAGGCTTGCCCGAGTTTGTGGCACATCTTGCGTGGGGTGTTGATCGAGGCGCCGGCGGCGATGGGGGCCCGGCCGGCGGAGGTGGCGATGACCGAGTTGCCCAACGGGGCTCGGTACGAGGTTCTGGTCCCCTCCAAAGGCCCGTGGTGGACACGGCTGCGACGCGCCGTGAGTCGCCCCTTCGCCGCTCGGAGCTTGGCCCGCGAGTTGCAGGAGGCGTACGAGGAGCTGCACTGGCGGTACGATCAGATGGAGGCGAAGGCGGCCGAGCGGAAGCGAGCCGAACAGCGGTTTCGGGCCCTGTTGGAGTCGGCCCCGGATGCCATGATCATCGTCGACCAGCGGGGGACGATCACGCTGCTGAATTCACGGGCCGAGGCCATGTTCGGCTATGACCGGCGCGAACTGCTAGGGCGAGAGGTGGAGTTGCTGGTGCCCGAACGGCTGCGCGAGGTGCATCGGGGGCACCGGGAACGGTTTTTCCAGGATCCTGGGCTGCGGCCCATGTTTACCGCGGCCGCCCTTTACGGCCGGCACCGCGACGGGCGAGAGTTTCCCATCGAGGTGACCGTCAGTGCCATGGCTTCGGAGGAAGGGATGGTGGCGGTGGCGGCAGTACGAGACGTGACGGAGCGGAAAAAGGCCGAAGAGGAGCTGGAAGAGCATCGCGCCCGGCTGGCGCACCTGGGCCGGCTACACACCATGGGCGAGATGGTGGCGGGGATCGCCCACGAAATCAACCAGCCGCTCTATGCCATCTCTTCGTATGCCTCAGCTGTCATCCGCGCGCTGGAGTCGGACGACCCGGACGGTCAGGCCAAAGTATTGGACTGGACACGGAAGATCTCCGACCAGGTAAGCCGGGCAGGCCAGATCATCCGCCGTCTGCGTGACTTCGCCCGCGCCGCCCCTGCACAGCCAGCCACGCTGAACGTAAACGATATGGTGCGTGAATCGGTCGCCTTGGTCGAGGTCGATGCCCGGCCGCTGCGGGCCGACATCCGTCTGGATCTGGCCGACCAGGTGCCGCCCATCTACGCCGACCGCGTTCAAATCCAGCAAGTGTTGGTCAACCTGCTGCGAAACGCCCTGGAGGCGATGCGCGAGGTGCCGGTCGACCAGCGGCAGGCGCTGGTCCGCACCTGTCCGGCTGAGGGTGGAGTCCAGGTGAGCGTGGAGGATCGCGGGTGCGGTCTGCCCCCCGAAGGGCCCGACCGGCTGTTCGACGCCTTCGTCAGTACAAAGTCGGATGGCATGGGGATGGGACTGGCCATCAGCCGGTCGATCGTCGAGATCCATGGGGGCCACATGTGGGCCACCGATAACCCTGAAGGGGGCGCTATCTTTCACTTTGTCCTTCCCGCAGCGGACGGACGCCATGATTGACCCCGCTGCAACCGTGTACATCATCGATGACGACCCCGCCGCCCGAGATGCGGTCACCGCCCTGGTGCGCCAGATGGGACTCCGGGCCCAGGCTTTCGCCTCAGCCGAACAGTTCCTCGAAACCTACGACGGCACCAGCCCGGGCTGTCTGATCACGGACCTGAGAATGCTGGGCATCAGCGGGGTCGAGCTGCTGGAGCGGATGGTCCGTGCCGGGACCCCTTTGCCGGTGATCATCATCACCGCTTATCCGGAAACACCCGTCACCGTGCGCGCCATGCAGTTGGGGGCAGTCACCCTGTTGGAAAAACCCTGTGCGGACCACCAACTGTGGGAGGCCATCCGCGACGCCCTGGAGCGGGACGCCCGCCGTCGGGCCGGAGAAGCCCGCCGCAGGGAGATCCGTGCGCGAATCGACCAGCTCACCCCGCGCGAAAGGGATGTCCTGCGACTGATCGTCGAAGGCAAGGCGAACAAACAGATCGCCAAACAGCTGGGCGTGAGCCTCCGCACCGTGGAGGCCCATCGGCACAATATCTTCGAGAAACTACAGGCCCATTCCGTGGCGGAATTGGTCCGTCTGGTGCTGGAGACCGGGCTGAGTGACCGGGACCCTTTCCTGCCTCGGGGGCCAACTTGGTAAGATAGATTGCCTGGTCGGGCCGTCCCGATGGGCCGGTTGCCACCCTCTCGGAATCTATGCCGCCGAATTGCGGGAACCCGTAGGATTCTGCGGGAATTCCTGATTCTCAACATCCCGCTCAGATTGTAGTATGTTGTAATCCCGGCCCGTGGTGGGTCTGGCCGCCCTGAGTGCACCTGACGGGCTGGCCCCGCTGTAGTCAGTCGGGGTCCTGGTGGCTGAGGGTGATTAGGCCTTCCGGGGGGCTGGGGCGGCAGGAACCAAGGTTTGCCGCAACACGCTGCGCAGCGACAGGTGGCCGCGCCGGCGCGTGTTCGGCCTAGAGAAATGAGAGGACGTAGAGGTGAGTATTCGAGTGCTTGTGGCGGACGACCAGCAAATGGTCAGGGAAGGTCTGGCACAAATGTTCAAGGAAGAGGACATCGAGATCGTCGCGGAGGCGACCACCGGCAAGGAGACGTTGGAGTTGGTCGATCAGCACCAGCCCGACGTGGTCCTGCTGGACGTGCGGATGCCCGAAGGGGACGGGTTGAACACCCTGGGGCGGGTGCGGCTGGAGTACCCGGAGCTCCCCATCCTGATGTTCTCCCATTTCGACAACGCCTCCTACGTGGCCCGCGCGGCCGCCCTGGGCGCCAATGGCTACGTGCTGAAAGGCGTCAGCCGCAAGGAGCTGATCGACGCCATCCAGACGGCGGCCAAGGGAGGCACGACGTGGACCCGGGAACAGCTGCGGCGAGTCTCCGGCGCTTTGACCAGCCCGCGGGTGATGAAGGACATCGAGGCGCCGCTGTCAGACCGCGAAATCGACGTGCTGCGACAGATGGCCGAGGGCCAGACCAACCAGCAGATCGCCGAGACGCTCAACATCAGCTACGAGACGGTCAAGGAACACATCCAACAGCTGCTGCGGAAAATCGGCGTGACCGACCGCACCCAGGCGGCAGTATGGGCGGTGCGCAAAGGCCTGATCTAGGCTCGCGGCGCTGAGGGTCCTGTTTTTCGAGCCCGTCCGTCGTCGGCACCTTTCTTCTCATGGGCGGGCCGGCCAGGGGAAGGGTATGTCCAGTCTGCGCCGAACAGCGACCTGTCGCTTTCGACACCCCGGTGCGACGGGCATGGGCCCATCGCCCCGCTGGCCCGGGTTGTTCCAAACTGCCGGAGGGGCGTCTTGTGGTACCGGCGCCTGTGGTCTGGCCAGGGCGGGCCGGACGCCTGCAGCAGAAGACTCGCGAACAATCCGGCCTAGCTGTTGGCTTGTTCCTTGACAGCCACGACAACCAGGTCACTGCTTTCAAGCCGCCGATACGCTTGACCTTGATAACCGCCGAAGCATTCGACGCGGGCCGCACCGGCAGCGACGAGGCTCTTTTCCAGTTGGTCGGCTTCCACGCCCCAGAATACTTGGCTCTGGGACTTTGCCGCGCCCGGGTCATCCAGCGGCACCACCAGGACCTCCACGAATCCCCGGTCCCCGCATCGGTGCACGCCCTTGTGGATGAACACGTCCACACCGTCCAGTTCCGCTCGGCGGTGCTTCTGCCAGCGGCATGCCCCTTCGGCCAACTGCCACAGGTTCAGCACATGGACCACCACCACACCGCCGGGGCGGAGGGCGGCCACCCATTGACGCAGGGCCTCCGCCATGGTGGCCCGGTCCGGGGCCAGGGCCAGTGAGTTGCCCACGCAGATGATCGCGTCCAGCGGCTGGGGGGGTCGAATCGATTCGTCGAACCCACGGACCACCCACCGCAGGCGATCGTCTTGGCCGAACCGCTCGCGAGCCCGCTGGATCATCGCCGGGCTGACGTCAGCCCCTTCCACTTCCAGCCCCCACGAATGGAACAGCCCCGCGTGTCGGCCTGTGCCGCAGGCCACATCCAGCGCGCGGCGTACCCTGACCTGGTGGAACAGACGGCGATAGAAAGGTCCTTCGTGCTCCAGACGCTTGGGCCAATCGATCATCGCTTCGTAGATCTCGACCCACGCGTCGAATAGTGAGCCAGCCATCAGGGTGACCACCACACAGAAAAGCCACGCCCCTGCCGAGGCCTGCCCGAGTTACATCTGTTCGGATTCCCGTTCCAGCAACTCGTTGTCGTACTCTTCCTCCAACTGGCGGACCCTGCGGGCCAGCTCCTCGTTCTGCTCGACCGCCCCGCTCACCTGCAGCTCCCACTGTGTACTGGCCGACCGCAGCGAAGCCAAATCCAGTGGCAGTTTGATGATTTTGGCCAGCCGCCGGGTCACCGCCTCGATGCTGGCCGGGTTCGTCCCCTGCAAATAGCCGGGGATCTCCGCCACCAGGGAAGCCATCTCCACCCCAACGGAACTGGCCCGCGTCATCAGGTAGCTAGTAAACGATCCTGGCCCTTCATACCCGCTGCGACGGAGCCCATATTGCTCCATCTTTGGCAGCAATCGCGGATCCGAGCAGGTCACGTACAACCGTGGCTCGCGGGTGTGAGGGACCGACCCGCCGAAAGAACCCACGAACAGGATCCTTCGTATCCCTACCTTGTGGGCCACGGCAAAGATGCAATCCCCAAAGGTGCGCCACCGGAGATTCGGCTCCTTACCCACGAACAGCACCAATCGCGCCGGATCGTGGCAGTAGAACCTGTTGACCGGCATGTCGATCGTCTTGACCACCCCGTCCTCAATCTCAATGTGAGGGCGGAACAGGGCGGCGACCTCCATCGAGCCGGGGAAGTTGTAGATGTAGAACGGCTCGGGGTCGATCTCCGCGATCGCCCGGGCGTCCAACAGGTGGACCAGGCGTTCGACTGTTCCGGTGGACACGTCGCCACCGTCCATCCAGCCGCTGAAAGCCAGCACCAGCGTGCCGTCCTCCAGCTCGGGACAATCCTCAAAGCGGATCAAATCAAATGGATTCTCGCTCATACCTTCATTTTACTCCCCCTTGGCCAATTGCCGCAACACGCGGGGTCCCACCTTACCCGTGCCGCGGGCGCAGGCCTCAGCGATCCGGCGGGGCGTGAACGCCCACACCCGGGGATGTGGGTCGGGGCCGCTCGTCGTCGGGACGCCCTTCGAATCCCAGCGTGGTTCAAAACCGGGTGACGGCTGGGAGCCAGGCAAGCTGTTGCTCTGGTTGTAGTACCGCCTTTCGGCGGAATGGGGTCGCCAGCAAACGGGGGACGATCTTTCCGCCTCGAGGCGGGACTGCCAACCGACCGCTTCCCGCGGCCATCGCCAGCAAAGGGGCCAGGATGAACCAAGCCCCAATCCCCGGCAGCTCGCCGTACGCCGGTCGGCGCAGATCACCCAGTTTGTCGGGCCAGGAAAGGCAAACGGCCGTACCCGATGGCCGGCCGGCGCACCGCCCTGGTATACTGGCCAGCATGAGCGTTGATCGGACTCAGGACCAAGGCGGTCAGGAGCGGCGGCGGGCTCGGGAGATGAGCCTTCAACGGCGGCTGCCGCCGGCCGACGTGCCGGGCTACCGGCCCGAGCGGCTGTTGGGGGTGGGCGCTTACGGCGAAGTCTGGGTGGCTGTGGAGGAGAACACGGGCCGCCGGGTGGCCATCAAGTTCTATTCCCATCGCGGTGGGCTGGATTGGTCCTTGCTGTCCCGGGAAGTGGAGAAGCTCCGTTTCCTCTCCGCCGATCGCTACGTGGTGCAGTTGATCGGGGTCGGTTGGGACAGTGACCCGCCTTACTATGTGATGGAGTACCTCGAACGCGGGTCGCTGGCCGACCGGCTCCAGCACCAGACCCTGCCGGTGGGCGAAGCGGTCAGGGTATTCCGCGACGTTGCCATCGGACTGGTCCATGCCCACGGCAAGGGGGTGCTGCATTGCGACTTGAAACCGGCCAATATCCTGTTGGATCAGGATGAGAAGCCACGGCTGGCCGATTTCGGCCAGTCACGGCTTTCGCGCGAACAGGCTCCGGCCTTGGGGACGCTCTTTTACATGGCCCCCGAGCAGGCTGATCTCCGAGCGGTGCCCGACGCCCGTTGGGACGTCTACGCCTTGGGAGCGTTGCTCTACTGCATGCTCA